>CAYUSG010000203.1:0-4530 GCA_964447355.1 uncultured Paenibacillaceae bacterium | reverse complement strand
CATTCCAAGGGGATAAGCTCTCTAATATCGAAAAAATAAACTGAACAATCCCATTCCACATCAATGTCACCGTTTCACCCCATTATCAAGCGATTTCGGATCGACCTCTAATCCCGCTTTACTTAGAATCAAGGCCGCTTCCTTTCGCATTCCAAACCAGTTTTTATTCGTATGTGCTCCTAATGTCAGCTGCAGTCCATCAATTCTCATCCATATTCTTCGATGCTGCCAATAAAGCCCCATCACAACACCAATCATGAATAGTATGCCTCCAGTCAGCATATAAGGCAGCGCTTTGTCAATGCGAACATTCAAAAAGGTAGTATATTCAGCAAATTCTACATCTTCCATCGAGTGGACATCCATGACAAAGGAAGAGCCTGTCTGCTCATTAATGAGAGCTTCTCCAAACTGAGCCTTATCCTTCGGCAGTGGAAAATACATGTAGACCTCCCCTTCAGGTGCTAAATCAGGACCTTGAATTAGGAAAATGAAGGCCGGCGCATGCGGATCATTTGAATTCGTCCCCGGATTGCCGTTTTCTATTTTGAAGTCTGGATAGTATTGAGTAAGCTTTAACGTGTACGGGCCTACTTCGTACATTTGCTCAGGATTTTGGATGGATAACTTAAAATCGCCAATGATGTCTTCTGTCGACTTACGTGTGAGCTGAACATTCACCGATAGAAGCTGCGGCGTCTCTTCGTAGCCAAATTGATAAATGATCAGGTCGCCGTATTTAATCTGCAAATTAGGTATGATATCATGCTTATGAATTTCTTTTAGGACGGGCTGTTCTAAAGATTCGCCACAGTTTTCCAGACATTCATACAATATCGCCTCTGTCTCGAACATTTTGGCAATCGTTTGGCCTTTCTCGCGAAACGCCTCTGACATTTCTTCCGGCTTATACGTTTCGATTGTAAAATCTACAGCCTTCATATAATATTCGGTACCCGGCACCTTTTTCGTTTGCCCTTCAAGAATATAAAGCTCCTTATCCAAATGCCATCCGGGAATCCCTCTCATCAGCACTGCGAGCAAAAAAATGATCAGCCCAATGTGGTTAATATAAGGACCCCACCGGCTGAAGCGATGCTTTTCTGCTAACAATGCGGTGCCTTCCCGCGTCACACGATAATGACGTTTTCGAAGCTGAACAGCTAATTTTTCCGTCCAGTCTTCTGCCTCTTGTTCATTATGAATGCCTAGCTCCTCCAGCGATTGTTCGTGAACAACCTTCTGGCGTCTAAGGAATTGATGATGTTTGCGGATCTTTTGTTTGCTTAATGCTCGATATAAAGGCAATACCCGGTCCAAGCTGCATATGACCAGCGAAGCCCCAATCATAAGGACAAGCGTTGTAAACCACCATGATCCAAACGTATCTGAAAAACCCGTGATATAATACAACGTTCCGATCCAACCGTATTCATCCGCATAATATGACTTAGGATCAACATGTTCCAGCAGCACATTTTCTTGCGGTAATAATGAACCGATGATAGCGCAGATAAGCGTTATGAAAATAAGATAAACCGCAATTTTGACTGAAGAAAAAAAGTTCCAAATCCGATCAATCCAGCTTGGATTCTCTTTCTGTGAACGGCGGGCGACGCCATCATATCGCATTTCTAGCGGGCTTGTCCCATGTTCATCGTGGAGCGGTTTGCCGCAGGATTCACACAGTACCGTTCCGACATGATTTTGATGGCCGCATTCACATTTTGTATTCTGAATCAATTAGACTGCCTCCTTTGTACAAGCGAGTGCGGAAACGATCTTCATCATTGAAGTTTACCTACCCCAACAAAACGGGTTAATAAAGCATCTATATCACGATTCGGATCCTTGCCAACTTCCATCTCTCCCACGGCGATATGCCTGACAACACCTTTAGGATCAATAAAGAATGTGGTTGGATAAGAAGTGACCCCAAATTGTTTGCGGACTATATCGTTATCGAGCAGCACAGGGAACAGCGGAGCACCCTCAGAAGCATGATTCTTCACATGATCATCAATGAAGCTTTGGACTGTTACCAACGGTTCATCTAAATTAACAGCCAGCATCTCAACCTCTCCTGTGGGATGCCATTTTTCATATTGCGATTGAATAAGCGGCATTTCCCTTACACATGGCGGACAGAAGGTGCCCCAGAAATTAACGACCACCCATTTACCCTTATAATCTGATAATTCGTATGGCTCTCCGTCCAAGCCCACTAATTCAAAATTAGGCGCTTTGTCCCCTACCACGGGTATGGTATTGCCCTCAAACAAACTCGTGCCAATGGTATAAGCTCCAATCACAACGACAGCCAGTAAAATAGCGATCTGAAGTCCTTTTTTATTCTTCATATTGAATTCTCACCTTCTGCATCTTAGATAGTGATAAGCACTTTCTTGTGACAACCATCACTTCAAGCACCTATACTTTCTATTCCATCTGATTTCAGGTTATTTTTCAAGCGCTTATTGCTGGCGTTTTTGAACATTATGTGACCTGTTAGCCAAATCGAGCAGTTCTTTAATTTCAGCTGGCTTCAGATGGCGATATCTTCCTCTGGCCACCCCAAATAAAGTAAGATTTCCCATTGAAATTCGACGCAAACGCTGCACCGGGAAACCGATGGCATCAAACATTCTGCGAACCTGTCGGTTTCGTCCTTCATGAATCGTAATGGAAATGATCGAATGTTTGTGCTCTGGATCCACATCGTAATACTCCACCTCAGCTGGAGCTGTCATACCGTCCTCGAGCATAACGCCTTTCCGAAGCTTGTCCAGCTTGTCTCCATGCGGAACGCCGTTGACTGTAGCTAGATACGTCTTATCCACCTCATGGCTTGGGTGAGTCAAGGCATTGGAGAAATCACCGTCATTGGTCAGCAGCAGCAACCCTTCGGTGTCATAATCCAGCCTTCCAACCGGGAAGACGCGTTCCTTTATTCCTTTCATATAATCCGTCACGACCTTTCGACCCTTAGGATCGGAAACCGCCGTAATAACGCCTTTAGGTTTATGGAATAATACATATACTTTACTTTCCTGCTTAATCAGTCTGCCTTTCACCTTTATCACATCATGAGCTGGGTCCACCTTCGTTCCGAGCTCCGTCACAACCGCATCGTTTACCTCAACTAAACCAGCGGTAATCATTTCTTCGCATTTACGCCTTGAAGCTACGCCTGCTTGGGCTAGCACTTTTTGTAATCTTTCCATGGTTATTGTCACCTCAAACCTAATGATACCTATCCTCTAGGGAAATCACAAGTTCGGTCCAAGGAAAATACTTGCCTGGGCAATCATTGGCATGAGGAAATACATGGTGAGGGGGAAATTGGAATCGTATAGCGAGCCGCATAATCAATTTATTCACAACGAAGCATTGCTCCTTCGCTTCTACGCTTGTTGCTTCTAAGGGATTAGAGAAGTCCCCTTCTAAGCAAATATGAATAAATTCAGATTCCATCGGTTCATAAGCGGGGATAATATTAGATGTTCGATCGATATAAAAATCAAAGCCCTTTCCATTAATAGAAGGGCATGTCGAATGATGAACAATAACGCCCATATATGGCATACAGCACCTCCTCATTTGCTGATACCAATATATGAGCGTTGACCTGTTGAAGTTCATGAGAAGACCAAATAACAAACGGCAATCGATGCAACAAAACCAGCCATATCAGAGATCAAACCTACTTTTAAAGCATAGCGCGACTTTCGGATCCCAATCGCTCCAAAATACACCGTTAACACGTACAGGGTTGTATCCGTACTGCCTTGTACCGTTGAAGCAATACGCCCAATCATAGAATCGGGGCCAAATTGACTCATGAGATCCGTTGTAAAAGCCAGTGATCCAGCACCCGTAATCGGTCTCAAAATGGCGAGAGGCAGAATTTCACTGGGAACTCCTATCCAATGAAACAATGGTCTCACAAGGTCCAGCATTGAGTCCATTGCTCCAGATGCCCTGAATACACTAATCGCAACCATCATACCGACCAAATGAGGGATTATGCGAATCGCCGTATCAAACCCGTCCTTCGCCCCTTCAGTGAAGGATTCATAAACAGGAACCTTTCTAAAGGCTGCATACAGCGGGATAAATACGATAACGAGCGGTATAGCCCACATCGAAATCGCAGTCACGATGGAATACATGATCCCCTCACTCCTTTAAAGTTGGTAAGCGGTCTATTCGGCTGTACCATTTATCAGTGATGATCGCTACCCCCGTAGAAATAGCTGTCACAATTAAGGTAGTGCCAACAATTTCAGCAGGATTCGCCGAGTCAAAATTCATCCGAATAGCAATAATTGTCGTTGGAATTATTGTAATGCTGGACGTATTTAAGGCTAGCAGCGTACACATTGCCGAGGTAGCGGTTTCCTTGGTCGGATTCAATTTCTGAAGCTCCTGCATCGCCTTGATCCCCATCGGTGTCGCGGCATTGCCAAGCCCCAGCATGTTCGCACTCATATTAGACATAATATAGCCCAGGGCAGGATGGTCTTTCGG
>CAYUSG010000202.1:0-4574 GCA_964447355.1 uncultured Paenibacillaceae bacterium | reverse complement strand
TCCAGATATTGTTGGTGTATATTTTCCCTTCGAAGATTACGATGAACTGACAACTGAAGTCCAAAAGTCATTATCTGTGAATACCATAAAGTTGTTTTCATTTGAATTGAAGATAAATTTGGATTTTTCTAATCTAAGAGAATATTATTTTCAGGCTGTCTCAAATTCAAGTTGGGCTAATGAAGGATATCTTGTTTGCTTGGAGATAAAGGAAGATTCTGATTTAATGAATGAACTTCAAAGATTAAACAGCGCATTCGGAATTGGAATAATCAAATTAAACAGCGAAATGCTATCTCAAAGTGAGATAATACTGCCGTCAAGAGAAAGGTCCGACTTGGATTGGACAACTATTGATAGGCTAATTGGACTGAATGATAATTTTAAGACATTCTTTGAAGATATTACTGAAGATTTAAAAATTGGTAAGGTGAAGAGTAAATACGATGTTGTTAAAAGTGATGAGGAGATGGAAAGTTATTTATCCAACAAGGGATTTGTAATTTAATTCGAGAAGACATTCCATCAGATAATGCCACATTTACACATCGTCGCTGATGCTCCTCGGTCCAGGAAAGTGGAACAATGAAGTGAGCAAACATATTCGCACTGGTTATGATAGGATCTAAGACAGTCGAACGTCGTAAATCTCTGGACGTTAAATGCAATTTGTGAGAACAGTCTAACTGCATCGGTTACTTAAAAAACTTTCATGTTTTTCCAATCGCAAACCCAACATGAAAATGTTCAGCCAGTTTAGACCGACTATTTACTTCCAATACTCTTACTAACATGGTGAAGCAAGACGTTGCTCTTTTTGGTGGATTTACCCCGACTAAAAAACTGTATGGATCTACTCTGTGAACAAACCCTTGCTAGCATTGAATGCCCATTCAATGAACTGCGTACAGAAAAATACTGTAGTTCGAGTTGATCCGTCACCATGCAATAAAATGTATTCGGAGGTTGTAACACAATGGATGTACTTATTCCAAACTGCGCTGGTATGGATGTCCATCGAGAAACGATCGTCGTTTGCGCGCTCAACACGAATGACGATGGCACAATTCAAAGTGAAACTCGGACATTCGGAACATTAACGAAAAACCTATTCGAACTCTTAGAGTGGCTAGAATCGAAGTCAATTACTCATGTAGCTATGGAAAGCACCGGAATTTACTGGAAACCAGTATATAACATCCTTGAAGGCTATTTCGATGTAACACTAGCCAATGCACAACGAATTAAGAACGTCCCCGGGCGTAAGACCGATGTTTGTGACTCAGAGTGGATTGCTAAGTTACTGCGAGTCGGTCTCATCGAACCTAGTTTTGTGCCTGCTGAAGATTTGCGGGAGTTACGAGATCTTTGCAGACTTCGCAAAAAACGTATTGGCAATCTGACGGCCGAAAAAAATCGCATACAAAAGTACCTCGAATCCTGCAATGTCAAGCTCGGTACCGTTATTTCGGATGTGTTCGGCGTATCAGGTCGTAACCTGCTCGTGCGATTGACTGAACAAGGCTATATTGACGCAAGTGATGTAGAACAGTGTGTGAAGGGCACAATCCGCAACAAGAAAGAGTTGGTTAAGGACTCCCTGTTCGGCACAATCACCCCTCACCAAATCGAACTCATTAAGGATTGTTGGGAGCACATTGTCTTTCTCGAGAAATCTATTGCAAACATAGAAGAGAAGATCGATGCGCATTTGCAGCCCTACAACGAAGAATACGATTTGCTCCAAACGATTCCCGGCGTTAGCGAAGCAACGGCAGCCGCAATCATAGCGGAAATTGGCGTCGACATGAATCAATTTCCTTCGGCAGAGCAACTTTCTTCTTGGGCTGGAGTTGCACCCGGCAATCATGAAAGTGCGGGTAAAAAAAAGTACAAAGAGCGTAAAGGGCAATAGTCATATCAAGGTTGCATTATGCGAAGCGGCTTGGGCAATCGCTCGCTCCAGAAACAACAGTCTCTCCACAAAGTTCTGGAAAATCGCGTCCAGACGAGGCAAGAAAAAGGCATGCATTGCAATTGCACGGAAAATACTCGTGATCTGCTACCATATTTTGAAATCTAGGCAGCCGTATATTGATGGAGTATAATGCTCCCATAGATTGAGACACGGGAGAGTGATAAATAAGTTATAATGAGACTATGGAAAAACGAAACCGATATACCTCAGAGTTTAAGACGAAGGTTGTGCTGGAAGTCCTGCAGGAGCAGCAGACCGTGAACGAAATAGCAGCTAAATATGAAATTAGTCCGGTTATGATTAGTCGTTGGAAGGCTGAGTTCTTAGAACGCGCTTCTAGTGTATTTGACAAAAAAAACAACGACACTGAAAAAATGAAAAAGGAATACGAAAGCAAGCAAGAACATCTAGAAAAGCTGGTAGGCCAACTCACCGTAGAGGTCGACTGGCTCAAAAAAAAATCTGGTCTTAAATGAATCCCTCGAAGCACGTAAAGCTATGGTGGAACGAGACTATAAAGACATAAACATTAAGCGCCAGGCCGAGCTGCTGAGTGTCAATCGGACAAGTATCTATCGTCCAGACAAAAAACAGCAAGAAACGGATCTCAATGTTCAAATCATGCATCGAATCGATGAAATATACACCAAACATCCGTACTTCGGATACCGACGTATGACAGCATTTCTTCGTAATTATGGCTTTGTCGCAAATCGTAAGCGTGTACGCCGTCTTATGCAGCTTATGGGCCTTGAAGCAATCTATCCAAAGCCTAACTTAAGCAAGCGTCTGCATGCAAAATATAGGCATCCCTATCTTCTACGAGGTCTTACCATTGATCGACCTAATCAAGTTTGGGGAGTCGACATCACGTATATCCGAATGGGCAAAGGTTTCATGTATCTGTTCAACATCATCGACTGGTACAGCCGTAAAGTGATTGACTATGAGCTATCCAGCACCTTGGAGAAAGGATTTGTCCTAAAGTGCCTGAGACGTGCATTTAGCCGCTGTACACCCGAGATTATGAATAGCGACCAAGGAGCTCACTTTACCAATGCAACTTACATCGAGTTGCTTAAGGAGAATGGTGTCAAGGTCTCCATGGATGGAAAAGGACGAGCAACGGACAACAGCCGCACAGAACGCTATTTCAGGGCACTAAAGTATGAGTGTATCTATCTAAATGAGTTTGAAAACCCTCGCGCATTGCGTAAAGGGATAGCTCAGTATGTCCAATTCTACAACCAGGATCGCCCTCATCAATCTCTTAATGAAGCCAAGCCTAATCAGTACTATGCACACCCTATTACAAAAATAGCATCCTAAATTACTAGATTACGAGAAGGAGGAAATAACTTATTCCTCAAAAAATCGTGTCTTGACAATGGGGAGCATTACAGAGGACCGAAATCCATTTCAGAAGCAAGTTAACCTAACATTATCACCAAAATTTCCTTTACGTATACTTGGCTCACTTTAACAAGTAGAGTCCGGGCATCCTATTGCTACTTTTTCATAAATCTGCGACTTTTTAAAGACGAGACCCGATCATACGAGCGTTTTGATTTTCACAGAAAAAGATAAAACTATGTAGGGGTGATGAGATGATTTTAGAGGTTGCCATTTTACAAGTAAAACCTAAAACAAAAGATGAGTTTGAAACCAATTTTAGGAAAGCATCTAAGATCATATCTTCGATGAAAGGTTATTTACATCATGAGTTGCAAAAATGTATTGAAGCGGAAAACAAATATATTTTACTTGTTAGATGGGAGTCACTAGACGACCACACTGTAGGATTTAGAAAATCAAAGGAATATTTAGAGTGGAAGGCACTGCTCCATCATTTTTATGATCCATTTCCAACGGTGGAGCATTACGAAAAAGTGGAGATTTAATTTAATGAAGTATCTCATCACTGTTGGAATAGCTGTTCTTTATACGAGGATCTAAGTCCTAATACCAAAATATGTTTTTAACCTGGAGCTGCTCCAATTGGAATTTGTGACATATCTCCTGGATTCCCGAAAACACATAACGATGAACTTGTAAACCCGCATAAACACTGGAAATTGCTCTCGTTACGAGTCCGAATACATAACGATGATATTCTGTGGTTATCAAACTCCAAAGCCCTTGATACTACAGGTTTTTTGTCCATTCCTCGTTATGTAATGCCGGGAATCTAGGATATCTGCACTAAATCGCTGTCGCGGTCCGTCCTAACGGTCCTCATGGAATGAGAAGTCGTAAATCTCTGAACATGATAGGCAAATTTAGCGTAAATGGGGGATATTTTTGAGAAGATTAATGAGTATGATTTTGATTTGTATTATTTTAATGGTGGGATGTGCTGAACAAGAAGCTGGTTTACATATGAATCCGCCTCCTAAGGGAAAGAAGAATTTGGAAGTTAAGAAAATTTTATCAGATAAAGTGGAAGTGTTAATTCCTGAAGGATTTGAAGTTATGTCAGAAGAGATGGCTGCAATTAAATATCCAACCGGGAATAGACCAACACTTATATATACTGTTAGTGCTAAAGCATAATGTCCAGAGATTGACGGCGTAAGTTGTCCTGCCGATGACGGAC
>CAYUSG010000201.1:0-4595 GCA_964447355.1 uncultured Paenibacillaceae bacterium | reverse complement strand
ACCCCTCTTCGTTATCTTAATATAAGTGTATCGTGCCCTGAACCTCTCGGGTCCATGAGTTCGAACGCATCAGGATGGTCAGTGAACCTCATTGGTTCATGGTTAAGTACATAAATTAAAAGGTCGTGGGAAAAATATGAATTCATTACCCTAGTTTCTAGGAGGTCGAATTATGAATGAACAAACAAATGCTTCAGCATGGGGCTACGTGTTTGGAATTTCGATTGTAGTCACGGTGCTTTTTGTCATTTGGGGCAGTGTGGCACCTATTCACTTGAAGGACACTGCTGAAACGATGCTGTATTATAGTACGCATCAATTTGGCTGGTTTTATTTGTTGTCAGTGATCTGCTTCATCCTCTTTGGTCTGTATTTGGCATTTGGCCGATATGGCAACATTAAATTAGGCCGCGACGATAGTCAACCGGAATTTCGTTTTTTTACGTGGATTGGTATGCTCTTCAGCGCTGGTTTCGGTGTTGGTCTGGTCTTCTGGGGCGTTGCAGAGCCCATGAGTCACTATGCAGCTCCACCGCTCGGTCTAACACCCGAAACACCTGAGACAGCTAGAGTAGCTATGCAGTATTCGATGTTCCACTGGGGCATTCATCAATGGTCGGTTTTTACCATCGTGGGATTAATTATGTGTTATTTTCATTTTCGTAAGCAGTATGACGGCTTAATCAGCGCCACCTTCGTGCCGCTTCTTGGGGAGCGGCGCACTAGACGCTGGGCGATCCCGATTGATACGCTCGCCGTGATTGCAACAGCAATGGGGGTAGCGACGTCACTAGGGATGGGTATTCTGCAGATCAATGGCGGGATACACTATTTATTCAATGTTCCTAATGATGTAATGACTCAACTGATCATTACAGTCATTCTGCTGTTTATGTATCTGATCTCAGCAACGACAGGGCTGAAGCGGGGGATTAAGCTGCTAAGTAATCTGAATTTATCTCTGACATTAGGACTATTATTGTTTGTCGTCCTGCTGGGTCCTACGGTTTATATTATGAACAGCTTTACTACAGGCTTAGGTGAATACATTCAGCATTTCGTTCAGATGAGCTTCAGATTAACACCTTGGTCCGGCCGTACTTGGGTGCTGGATTGGACCGTGTTCTACTGGGCCTGGGCGATTGCCTGGGCGCCCTTCGTTGGGGCCTTTATAGCACGGATTTCCCGTGGTCGTACGATTAAAGAGTTTGTGCTTGGGGTGATGTTCGTCCCGCCTTTTGTGGCGGTGTTCTGGATGGCCGCTTTTGGCGGCACAGCGCTGGAGTTAGAGCTTGAGAAGCACATTCCGATCGCTGCATCTGTACAGAATGATGTATCTACCGCTTTGTTCGTGATGCTGGAACAGCTGCCGCTGAGTTTTATTATATCTTTGATTGCGGTGCTGCTCATTTTTACCTTTTTGGTTACATCGGCTGATTCGGCTACTTATGTGCTCGCGAGTATGACCTCGGGCGGCTCTTTACATCCTAAGACTAGTATCAAAATCATTTGGGGTGTTGTTCAGGCTGCAATTGCTGCGGTCTTGTTAGTAAGCAGCGGGCTGCAGGGACTGCAAACCGCATCGTTGGTAGCTGCGCTTCCATTTACCATCATCATGATTCTCATGTGTATTTCTTTCATGAAGGCGCTGCAAGCCGAAACGATTCGAAAAAAATGATGTGTTACGGCCACTGTTTGATGATCGATTGATACTGCTCAAGGGCTTGTCTTCCCTGATCGGTTATATCATAGACTCCGCGCTGCACCCGCGTAAACCAACCGTAAAAATTATCTTGCATCACAGCATTCACCTTCCGACTGTTTAAAGCCTGGGCTAAGTGACTCAGCTTCGTCGGGCCGGAATGCTTAAGCTCCAGCGCACATTTGAGGGCAAGCTCGCGGTAAGCGGTGATGATTTCGGTTTGCGAGCTGCCTCCCACGTTATAATCCCCGCTGCGTTCATGGAATTCGTGCAGCAGCCGCTTCGTGCGAATGGATTGTTTAGGCCTTAGAACTGGCTCAACCTGAGGAGTGCACCAAAGTTCGACGCGAGCCGGCTTTCTTGCGAAGAATTGTACGGATAACAACCCTAATCCTAAACGCCTGCATAACGATGTATATTCTGACCATTTAGGGGAGGATGAGCCCTTCTTGCGGGCTTTATATTCGACAGCTATATATACGTGAGGTGTCATTTTTTGCCGTTCTATGCCTTGCAGTAGTAATGGAATAGTCAATGTTTTCTTGAATTCTACAATGACAGGTTGATCCGCTGTGTCCGATACCGCTACCATATCGCAATGACGAACCTCGCTTTTTACGCTGTATCCTTTTTGCATGAAGTAAGCCTTAATAGGTTCATAGAGTTCGGTTTCTTTCTGAATACTCACAGGTCATGTCCCTTTCGATAGCTACTAACATCGAATGTTTGTCCTTTCATTATAACAGAGGGCGTGAACGGGGGCAGTTATTGTTTAATTTTTCGGAAACATATGTCTTGTTCATGCATAGGTATTAATACACTCTTTTTTTAGACGGATTAAGGAGTAGGGGAGATAGCTGAGTGCTTAAGTTTGCAGACGATCGTGAAGTAAGCAGTTTGGGAGGAGGGTATCATGGACATCTTTAAGAAAATTGCCGACCACCGTACCGAGGAAGCCAGCCTAGCTTGGGAAGGAACATTTAAGGACTACGTGGAAATTGTCCGCGAAAATCCAAGGGCAGCCCGCACTGCACATGCTCGTGTTTATGATATGATCGCTTGGCATGGCATAGAGGAGGATGAAGAGGGGAATAAGCGTTACCACTTCTTTGAAGAAGAGCTCTTCGGATTAGATCGGACTGTGGAACGCTTGGTCGAGGAGTATTTCCATTCGGCTGCGAAACGTCTGGAGGTTCGTAAACGGATACTGCTGCTAATGGGACCTGTCAGTGGAGGGAAATCAACGATTGTGACGATGCTGAAGAAGGGGCTTGAACGTTATTCTCGTTCGGATGAAGGAGCTTTATTCGCGATTCAAGGCTGTCCGATGTACGAGGAACCGCTTCACCTCATTCCTAGTCAGCTGCGTCCTGATATTGAACGTGAGCTTGGTGTACGGATTGAAGGGAATTTGTGCCCGCACTGCCAAATGCGGCTCAAAACTGAATTTGAAGGTGACATCGAGAACGTTCCAGTTGAACGGGTTATGTTATCTGAGGACAATCGAATTGGCATCGGAACGTTCAGTCCGTCTGATCCGAAATCTCAGGATATCGCAGACTTAACAGGCAGCATCGACTTCTCAACGATAACGGAATATGGTTCGGAATCTGATCCGAGGGCGTACAAATTTGATGGAGAGCTTAATAAAGCGAACCGTGGAATGATGGAGTTCCAGGAGATGTTAAAGTGTGACGAGAAATTTCTATGGAATTTGTTATCTTTAACACAGGAAGGGAATTTTAAGGCGGGCCGGTTTGCTTTAATCAGTGCAGATGAACTTATCGTGGCTCATACGAACGAATCGGAGTACCGTGCTTTTTCTGCGAATAAGAAGAACGAAGCGCTGCAATCACGGATGATTGTCATGCCAGTTCCTTATAATTTGAAAGTATCTGAGGAAGAGAAAATTTATCGAAAACTGATCGCACAAAGTGATATGAAACATGTGCATATCGCCCCGCATACGCTTAGAACGGCTGCAATCTTCTCTATTCTAACGCGCTTGAAGGAAACGAAGAAGCAGGGCATGGATATGATCAAGAAAATGAAAATGTATGACGGTCAGTCCGTGGAAGGCTTTAAGGAAGCAGACCTTAAGGAGATGCAAGGTGAATTTCCAGAGGAAGGCATGGATGGCATTGATCCGCGTTATGTCATCAATCGGATCTCCAGTGCTCTAATACGCCACGACTTAGACTGCATTAACGCACTCGATGTGCTCCGTGCTCTGAAAGACGGACTAGATCAACACACCTCGATTACGAAAGAGGAGAAGGAACGGTACTTGAACTATATTTCGTTGGCCCGTCAAGAATATGATGAGCTGGCGAAGAAGGAAGTTCAGAAAGCATTCGTTTATTCTTATGATGAATCGGCTAAGACATTGTTCGATAACTACCTTGATAACATAGAAGCTTATTGCAATTGGCATAAAATGAAGGACCCGATTACGGGTGAGGAGCTTGACCCGGATGAACGATTAATGCGCTCCATTGAGGAGCAAATTGGGATCTCTGAAAATGCGAAGAAGGCTTTCCGAGAGGAAATTTTAATCCGGATGTCGGCGTATGCAAGAAAGAACAAATCCTTCGACTACAGCAGCCATGAACGATTGAAGGAAGCCATCGAGAAGAAGCTGTTCGCAGATCTCAAAGACATCGTGAAAATTACAACCTCTACGAAAACACCAAATGAAAAGCAACTCAAGAAAATGAATGAGGTCATTAACCGACTGGTGGAGGAGCATGGCTACAATACGGTTAGTGCAAACGAATTATTGCGGTATGTAGGCAGTCTGCTAAATCGTTAAGTGGAAAGTGGTGCAGAATGTATCTAAAGGCTGAATCTGAGTATAAAGACTTGGATTCAGCCTTTTAGTGTGCGCCCGGTA
>CAYUSG010000200.1:0-4668 GCA_964447355.1 uncultured Paenibacillaceae bacterium | reverse complement strand
GTATTACTCTTAATCCAATTTGCAAAATTTTTCCATATAGGATTATTTTCATATGAATCTACCCCATCTTCTGTGCATTCAGCAACAGACTTCCCAGATGGTAAAAAACTAACTACCCTCATGGCAGGAAGTCCCTCTCCTCGAATTCCATTAATAAATCTGCCTTCTATTTTTGATGTAAAACATTTTGAATGACTCGCATCTACAAAACAAATTACTTCGCGTTTAATAATTGTCTTGTCTGAATGCCCGTTCATTAAATTCAAGAAATCCTGTGAAGTCAACCAATCGTTCATGTATTTCATATATGGTCCTGGAAAACCATTTAAAGCAGGAATTTCCCACCCATGATCACTTACGAATAGTGGTTTTTTAATAGCTTTAAAAGCCTGTTTAGCCTTATCTTTGGCAATGTCCTCCAAGGAACTTGACTGTATCTCAATCAATTCAATACTTTTAGCTTCAAAGCTTACTCCAAGAGGGTTTAGATTTCTTATAGCGACATTAATTTTATCTTGATTTGAAGTTATGTACTGTAACATATTAAGATTAAGTTTCTATATAATTATTCATTTTTTGTTGGCTTGTATGGTTTCCGGGAAAATGCACCTTTTATCATATGAAATGCAGGCCTTTTTTCAGGTTTATAAATCATTGAGGTCCCTATTAAAGTATGACAGTTATTGCATGTAATATTGTTAATCTGGTTTAAATCAACTTCTGGATTGCTTTCGTCCTCATCTTTATTTAAACCTTCAATATTATCGATAGCAAATATTCTATCTACATAACACCTGATCAAGCTTCCTTTTCCATCTTTCTGGTATATCATCAAGGGAGTATCACAATTTGCACAAGCAATTTCATAGACATTTGACTTTCCTTCTCTTCTTTCACTGTATTTATCTCTCTGTATAGAGATATTAAGATTTGAAAAATCAGCTTCTTTACTCATTTTGTAATAGCATTATAAATCAGATTAAGAACTTGTGAAGTAGACTGTTTCAAATCTCTGTTTATTATCACCTCATTAATATCTGGATGTTGAAAGTGCGAATTTACAAGCTCAAGTAATTCCGCTTTTCCATCAGCATATCTCATATTATCGACCCCTCGATTATCATTGTCAATTCTTGTATGAAGCGTACCAAGCGTAGGTGGAACTAGATATATGTTATAAAGAATGCTTTTGTATTCATTTAGTTTATGGATGTCCTTTAATGGAAAATCCAGTATAGGGATTTTATTTTCTGCGAGTATCTCATCAATACTAGATCTAGGAGTTCCATATCTATTTCCATAAACTTCATTCACTAAAAGAAAAAAATTATTTCTTTCTAGTTCAGAAAAGGTTTCTGGATTTACACATATTTTTTCTGTTTCACCTGGACGATTCTGACGATCAGTTATTGGTGAAACGAACTGAATGCGATGATCAGCTTCATGAAGATTTCCAATAAGTGTCGATTTCCCTACTCCAGAAGGCCCTAAAATCAATACAAAACGCGGTGTAACTATTTCAGGTAATTCTGAGGTCATTAATGATTCCTTATTTCTCATATTAATTCTTCAAATTATCTAATGTTCTTGAAACTGATCTATTTGCAGCACTCGAATATAATGATGGCAATGCATTAAGCAATTTTGATTTTGTTTCACTATTATGATCTCTCAGAGCGGTCAATGTTTGAGCAACAACTATTTGTGATCCGTCAATATCTGATTCATTGAAAAATCTTTCAGCTGTTTCAATAGCTTGATCTGCCAATTCAACTGGAAATTTCAATATGTGGTCAGCAATAACTACGCTAGTTGTCCGAATTAAATCACCATCACGAGTATCTGAAAGAAAACTAGATAGTTGTTGAAAAATATCTAAGTCAACAGAGTCATCCATCCATGAAAGGTCTCTAACAATCCATAATCTCTTCATTCTATCTATAAATGTTTGAGCAACAGAAATTTGTTTAACAATTTGATGCATAGCTTCCTTATACTTCCTATCTTTAATTAGTGTCATTTCACCAGTATTTGAAGTGGCAGTCAATAATCTTTGGTGGATGTCTTCACGATCGTCAATACTAATAGAATAATCTTCTCCGAGAATATTAGAGCATCTAGCATTAACACCAGGATAACCTCTGCTTTGATTTCTCATTTCAATAATTGCTTCTTTATAATCATCCTCATCTTTGAAGCTCTTACGTAAAGGCATAAAGAACTCTTCAAGTGCGAATAACTGATTTGATTCTTTTGGATTATCTTGAATAAATGATTTTATGGATTCTAACCCAGGTATATAAAGATCCTCATTATTTAAAACTGCATCCCCATGGGTCCATATAGCCACTCTTTGTACTGCGGGGTCTCCATCATGAAGACCATTCCGTGCAAGCTTTATCCCTTGTTCTGCCAAAGCTTCATCCTGCCATATAGAAGATCTAACATTCCATAACGTCGAATGTCTTATCCTGGGATGAGAATGAGTCATTAGATCGGGTGCAATTTCATTTACCCATTCTTCAGCTAATGGTTGATTATCCCAAATACATAGTCGAAGGAGAAGAATGCCAATTTTAACTTGATATGGATCATCACTATCAAGTAGTGATTTTCCTGTCGCTTCGATCTCTTGTGTGAAGCTTTGTGGCGCACCATTAATAATGGTTGATTTTATTTTATTAAAATAATCTTCCTGATCCCAGATATTATGTATAGGATCTCTATCCATAAACCTGCTTTGAGAGGGATGGTATGAAAGTCTTTCACTAGACATATTGAATGGATTCTAGCACTAACTAAACCCATAGTCAATTTTACCTGTATAATTATAAGACCTAAAATTCTAATCCCTCGTTATGGTATCAGGATTTTGAGGCTAAAAATAAGGAGGGTGCTTAATGATGAGTTCCTGGAACCAGTAGTGAAGAGTATTAGCAAATTAAATGAAGTATATAAATTCAACTCTCTAAAAAAATCTTACCTTACAAGATTTGCTTGGAGAGTTGCCGGAGGTTTTTACACCTCCGGCGACTCCTTTTCGTCAGTTGCTACCGTTCAGCATGTGCTTCGGCGTACCCATCAGGGCATCGATGATTGCCTCCTCGATCTCTCGGGGAGTGAGCATCGTCCGCTCTTCCGCAGTCGGCGTCCAGGTCTTGCCTCCGTGGAGGATCAACCCGTGCGAGTCATGAAGAAACCAGCTCATGTACTTACCTGTCGAGAACAAGTCCTCGGACGAGGTGTCAGCACGACGAACTGCTGCTTCGCGATTCCGCAACCAGGCGGCAACGTGGTCGAGGTGAAGGTTGGGGAAGTTTCGGTTCCGTGGGACTCCCACGTCGAACTTATTCTTTCCCTTGTGCTTCGTCCAGATGACCACTGCGGCGCCTGCTTCGAAGGCTGGATCACGAAGATCCGGCTTTCCGAAGAGCGTGCAGATGCGAAGTCCGTTGGGCAGCGTGCGCCAGCGAGCGTGCTGGTCGAGCTCTCCGCGCTTTTGAGCCTTGTAGCTCTCCTGCCCGTAGATGATGTCGTACAGCTCGAACACACGCTCCTGCACCAACTTCCAGTCGGTCTTCCCGTCCGAGCCCTTGTGGAGCCGGGGGTACCCTTCGATAAGGAAGTGGATGCTGGTCGGCAAGACCTTCTCAGCGTTGTCAACCGAAGTCGTCAACTTGAGAAGTTCCTGAAGTCCTGGGTCGTCGGAAAGGCCAAGCCGGTCTGCAAGCATTGCTGCGCTGCAGGTGCGTCCCAGACCTTCCTTGCCGTGATGGTCGAACTCGCCGTGACCAGTGTCAAAGTGAAGCACCGTCACGTCGTCTTCAGACCCTTCGAGCGTGGTACCCGCATTCACGAATACCACTTCAGCTATTGATGCCTGTGGAATGAACTTGTACGCCATCCACAGACACAGCCAGGCGTCGTCGTCCGGCCACTGATGTGTCACCAGCTTGGTGACAACGGTCGGGAACTTGGAAACCTGAGCAGTAACCACGAGGACCTCTTTCTAGGCTTTCGCCCATTTACAGCTAATAGCCACCCTCCTGGTCTTAAGTGTTAAAACCACGATAGTGACTACTAGTGTAATGTTTGCAACTGATTTTAAAGGAGCTCAGCCATTTTAAAGCGGCTGGAAAGGATCACGTTATGAACCTATCTAGCTACTTTATAAATAAGGCACCACGCTGGTTACGTGGTGCCTTTGATCGTTGATTGCTACGACTTCTTGCGCAGAGACGGCTCCCTGAGCAGAGCTTTCTTGGAGTAGATCTGGCAAGCGAGGCCGGGAAACCCGACCACGAAATCCTCGCCGTGCTCGCCTTCGAGAGCTGCGTCATTCACTGCACAGAGTTCCATGAGCTCGGTTGCGGTGAAGTTATCACCCTCCTCGATGCGAACGCATCCGACAAGGGTGTAGTCCATGAGGCGGGTTGTTTCGATACGCATCTCTGCACTCCTTTCTAGTACTGATCCGAGAACTGCTGCTCGAGAGCTTGGATCGCACTCTTCTGATCCCTAGTTGAGACGCGAAGAATCTGCGCCTTACCTTTCGCGAGTACCTTGATCTGAAGTACCTCTGGGTTGAGTTCCCGGATAATGATCTTCGGCTCAGAGTTATGTGCGCTCTTTGCCATTGTGATCTGTCCGAGACTCACCTTCTTGACT
>CAYUSG010000199.1:0-4691 GCA_964447355.1 uncultured Paenibacillaceae bacterium | reverse complement strand
ATTATTAAGGCCGTAGCATCTTCAAAAAAAATGGTTGAGGAAATATACATTCTGTTGTATATTTATTCAATATTGATCTATAAAGAATGGGGGTTGAATCATGACTGTAATATGTAGAAAAGCTGCAGCGCAAGACATTGAGGTCTTGTACAGTCTAATTCAAAGCTATGCGGAGAAGGCCATTATGCTCCCCCGATCTCGAGAAACTTTATTAGAACAACTAGATAGCTTTGTGGTGGCTGAATTGAATGGAGATATTGTTGGCTGCGGTTCCCTAACAAGACTAGGTCAAGAATTAGTCGAAATACGTTCGCTGGGTATCACAGAAAAGTATAAAGGTTTAGGGATCGGAACGAAGTTGGTTGATTATTTAATAGAAGAAGCAAGACAACAAAAAATACCCAAGGTTATGGCCTTAACTTATGCGGTTCCTTTTTTTGAGAAGAATGGCTTTAGAGTGGTGTCGATGGACATCTTTCCAGAGAAAGTTTGGAAGGATTGCGTGCACTGCCCCAAACGGCATGCTTGCGATGAAATAGCTGTATTGAAGGAGATTGTTGTAACTTGACAATCTCCTTTCTCTTTTGGTATTTTTGTATTAGAAATTAGCACTCAATCAAACTGAGTGCTAACGAGGAGGGATGACATTGCTTAGTGAACGTCAGAAATTAATCTTAGGTATCATCATTGATGATTACATTCAGTCAGCTGAACCCGTAGGTTCACGTACTATATCTAAGCGAGGGGATGTGGGCTATAGCCCTGCCACGATCCGTAATGAAATGTCAGACCTAGAAGATCTCGGCTATTTAGAACAGCCGCACACCTCTTCAGGCCGCATTCCTTCTCATAAAGGATATCGTTATTATGTGGATCATCTTGTAAAGTTAAATACGCTGAATCCTCATGAAATTGAGAAGATGAAGCTGTATTTTAATGATAAAATCCAAGAGACCGAGCATGCCTTTCAGCAAATGGCCATGATTTTGTCGAATTTAACGAGTTATACCGCGATTGCGCTTGGTCCGGAGCTGTTCCAAGCCAATTTAAGACATCTTCAGCTCATTCCGTTGAATGACCACACTGCAGTTACGATCATCGTGACGAATACAGGACATGTAGAGAATAGGACCGTGTCCATTCCGCCACACCTGTCGATGTCCGAGCTTGAGAAATTCGTCAACATCTTTAATCATAAACTTGCAGGTGTGCCGCTTCATCAGTTGAAATCTAAGCTTTATAGCGAACTGGGGCAAGAGCTGAGCCGTTATATTTCGCAATATGAGGAACTGTTACATGTGATTGAAACCGTTGTGTCACATGATCATGATTCTGACAGCCGTGTGTTTAAGAGCGGAGCGATTCATATTCTGAACCAGCCCGAATTTAAAGACATCGATAAAGTAAAGACTATTTTGGAGCTGTTAGATGAAGCGCCTGCACTGGCAAAAGTGTTCCCAAAAGCGGCAAACGGAATTCAGGTGAAGATTGGTACGGAGAACAGTGTCGAAGCGATCCAAAACTGCAGTTTAATTACAGCGACTTATTCGATTGAAGGACAGTCTATAGGAACGATCGGTATATTGGGTCCAACGCGTATGGAATACGCTAAGGTTATGAATCTATTAAATTACCTTTCTAAGGATTTAGCTGTGATTCTCTCGAAGTGGTATTGAGCATGGGAAAGTAATTGAAGGAGGTGAAGAGAAGTTGGAACAGAAGGAAAAGGTGAACACTGAAACGTTGCAAGAAGAGATGAACTCAGAAGAAACTACTGCCGAGGTGGAAGGCCAAGAGGCTACATATACAGAAGAAACTGCTTCTCAAGACGAATCAACTGAAGACATTCAGGATTCGAATATGGAAGTGGTTCAACTGCGAAAGCAGCTTGAAGAACAGCAGCAGAAGGCCCTTCGCGCTCAAGCAGATTTTGATAATTTCCGCCGGAGATCCCGTCAGGAAAAAGAGGAATTCGCTAAATATGCATCCAAGCAATTGATTGAACAGCTGCTTCCAGTTTATGATAATTTTGATCGGGCGCTCCAGACGTCAAAGGATACCCAGGATTTCGAAGCTTTATTTAAAGGTGTCGACATGATTTATCGCCAATTCGCTCAAATTTTGGAACAGGAAGGCTTAAAGCCGATTGAAGCTGTTGGTCAGCCGTTTAACCCTGAATTCCATCAAGCGGTTATGCAGGTGGAATCTGACGAATACGAAGAGGGTACGGTAGTCGAAGAAATGCAGCGTGGTTATATTCTGAAGGATAAAGTTATACGCCCTTCGATGGTTAAGGTTAGCTCTTAACGGTAAACGGTATGCTGGACTATATGAACTTGTATAACATGCTAAATGATGTTGGATATTGCAAAATTTCAAATTTAGTTTGCATATGATGAAAATCGATGCAGCAGTAAAAGATAGACAATAGCTGTAAACACTTTAGGAGGTTAGAAAGCATGAGCAAAGTAATAGGAATTGACTTGGGAACAACCAACTCCTGTGTTGCCGTTATGGAAGGCGGCGAAGCAGTAGTTATCCCGAATCCAGAAGGCAATCGGACTACGCCTTCAGTTGTTGGTTTCAAGAAAGACGGTGAAAGAATCGTAGGTGAAACCGCGAAACGCCAAGCGATCACGAATCCAGATCGCACTATTATCTCCATTAAACGTCATATGGGTACAAACCATAAAGAAACTATTGATGGAAAAGAATTTACACCTCAAGAGCTGTCCGCGATCATTCTTCAGAAATTAAAGTCTGATGCAGAAGCTTATTTAGGTCAATCTGTAACCCAAGCGGTTATTACCGTGCCTGCATACTTCAATGACAGTCAACGTCAAGCGACGAAAGATGCTGGTAAAATTGCGGGACTGGAAGTGCTTCGTATTGTCAACGAGCCTACAGCGGCAGCATTAGCGTATGGTCTTGAGAAATCCGAAGACCAAACGATTCTAGTGTATGACTTAGGAGGCGGTACGTTTGACGTATCCATCCTTGAACTAGGTGATGGTTTCTTCGAAGTTAAAGCCACTAGCGGTGACAACCAACTAGGCGGTGACGACTTTGACCAAGTCATTATCGATCATCTTGTTGCTGAATTTAAGAAAGAGCATGGCATTGACCTCAGCAAAGATAAAGCGGCAGTGCAGCGCCTGAAAGATGCGGCGGAGAAAGCCAAGAAAGAATTGTCCGGCGTTCTTACAACGACCATTTCTTTACCGTTTATTACTGTTGTAGACGGAGTGCCTCAGCATTTAGAGGTCAACTTAACGCGTGCGAAGTTCGAAGAATTGTCCGCTGATCTAGTTGAAAGAACAATGGGACCTACACGTCAAGCATTGAAGGATGCTGGATTAAGCGCGAATGAAATTGACAAGATCGTACTTGTCGGGGGTTCCACTCGTATTCCTGCCGTTCAAGAAGCAGTTAAGAAGCTTACAGGTAAAGATCCGCATAAAGGCGTTAACCCTGACGAGGTAGTAGCTCTTGGTGCAGCAGTTCAAGCTGGCGTGTTAACAGGTGATGTTAAAGATGTTGTATTACTAGACGTAACGCCTTTGTCTCTTGGTATTGAAACTGCAGGCGGCGTATTCACGAAGATGATCGAGCGCAATACAACAATCCCAACGAGCAAATCACAAGTGTTCTCTACTTATGCAGACAACCAAACCAGCGTTGAGATCCATGTCCTTCAAGGTGAGCGCTCCATGGCTGCTGATAACAAATCACTAGGCCGCTTTATGTTAGGTGATATTCCTCCGGCACCTCGCGGTGTGCCTCAAATCGAAGTAAGCTTCGATATTGACGCTAACGGTATCGTTAATGTATCAGCACTCGATAAAGGAACAGGCAAAAGCCAAAAAATCACGATTACTTCCTCCAGCGGCTTAAGCGATGATGAAATTGATAAAATGATGAAGGATGCTGAAGCGAATGCTGAAGCAGACCGTCAGCGTAAAGAAGCGGTAGAGGTTCGCAATGAAGCTGACCAGCTTGTTTACACAGTGGATAAAACGATTAAAGACCTAGGCGATAAAGTGGACCAAGGTGAAGTTGACAAAGCGAATGCAGCAAAAGATAAATTGAAAACAGCGCTTGAAGGGGATAATCTTGAAGAGATTAAACAAGCCAAGGATGAGCTGACTGAAATCGTTCAACAGCTGTCAGTGAAATTATATGAGCAAGCGGCTCAGGACGCTCAAGCTGCTCAAGGCGCAGAAGGCCAGGCAGATGATGCTGACGGCGGCAAAAAACGTGACAACGTCGTAGATGCTGACTATGAAGTTGTAGACGACAAGAAATAAGGCCCGCATCAAGAAACATTCTGAAAGTCAAAGTCAGGTGACAGTCCTGCTTTGACTTTCATTATGTCAGCGGTAGAATGGGAGTGGAATGATGAGTAAACGTGATTTTTACGACGTCCTTGGTGTAGGCAAGGATGCTTCTGAAGACGAGATCAAGAAAGCCTACCGAAAGCTTGCTCGTCAATATCATCCCGATGTGAATAAAGCATCTGATGCCGAAGCGAAATTTAAGGAAGTTAAAGAAGCCTATGATGTCCTTAGTGACGGTCAGAAACGGGCGACTTATGACCGATTCGGACACGTTGATCCTAATCAAGGAATGGGCGGCGCTGGCGGCTTTGGCGGCGGCGGTGACTTTGGCGGTTTCGGTGACATCTTTGATAT
>CAYUSG010000198.1:1498-4719 GCA_964447355.1 uncultured Paenibacillaceae bacterium | reverse complement strand
ATCGTTAGGGAAATCGTTGGGGAGATCGGCTGAGGGATCGGTTGAGGGGGATCGATTCGTGGGATCGTTGGGGAGATCGTTGGGGAGATCATTGGGGAGATCGGCTAGCGAAACGAAAAGGAGAGGCCTTTGTCCGTCGATTTCTCCCCCAAAAAGCGATGAAATCGGGAAATCAGCGGATAAAAGCGATTGGAAACCCCTGCTCAAGCGCGGAATCGGTCTGTTTTCGCCGCATTTTTAGTACTTTGTGTGAAAAATCGTTTAGCGTGGGAACGGTTTTCCGTCTAATTGGACCGGTTTGTATGATTCCCCGTACAAAATCTGCGGTTTCGAGATGGATCTGCCGCATATTGTGTGAAAAATCGTACAACATGCTTCTATCCGTACGTAGCCAAAAAACCCTTGTATGTTTTATCATACAAATTATGTTTTGTCATAAAAGTGGAAATCGGCGCCACGCATCCCGCAAACGCAACGCATCGTCTGATGTGGTAAAAAAAAAGGGGGGGCCGATTGGTGGGAATCGTTGAGGAGATTGTTGGGAGGATCGTTGGGGGATCCTAGCGAAACGAAAGGGGGATGCATGCCTTTGTCCACTTCCCCAAAGCGATTAAATCGGGGAATCGGCGGATAAAAGCGATTGGAAACCCATGCTCAAGCGCGGAATCGGTCTGTTTTCGCCGCATTTTTGACGCTTTGTGTGAAAAATCGTCTAGCATGGGAACGGCTCTCCGTCCAATTGGGCCGGTTCGTATGATTCTTCATACTTTGCATGTACGGATGGAACGTGATTTTGCTTCTAAAACCGGATATAATGACAACAGGATGGAGGGATACGAAATGAAGCCTTTTTTCGATAAATACGCACTGACCAAACAACAGAGTTTGTTTCTTGCCAAAAAGAAATGGGACGAAAATATATATTGCGGAATGAAAATGGAAAACCGGAACATTACCTTTCCGCAGACCCAAACGATATTGAACGGCGTCAATGTTCCCGGTGTCGCGCTGGACGATATACAAGCCGTCCTCAATATGAGGGATGCCTGGCGCTATTTGGTGAAAGCGATTGATGAGCCGGTTACGCTTGCTCTCCTTTGCAAGTTGAACGAATACATCGCGAGGAATGAAGCGCTCGAATGGGGCGTACTGAGAACCGGTCGTGTCGGGATTTCCGGTGCGGATTATGTACCGCCAATCCCGGTGAGGAGCGAGATCGAACAGGAATTGGCGGACTTGCTGGCGGCGGACATGACGACAACGGAGAAAGCCATTACGGCTTTTCTATGGGGAGCGCGGCGGCAAATGTTCTGGGATGGAAACAAGCGTACCTCCCTTCTTTTGGCGAACAAGCTTCTTGTCGAGAAGGGGCATGGCATGCTGACCATTACAGAGAAAAATATGGAGCGATTTAACGAGTTGCTGTCCGCCTACTACACCACGAACGATACGAGCGAGATCAAGCTGTTTTTGTACAAACATGCGATCAGCGGCATTGATTTTGAGCCGGAAAAACGTCGTGAATCGGAATGATTATACTAAAACGCATTCACTTAAAGCCTGCTATCCGGATTTGTAGCAGGCTTGTTACGCAGCATTATTAAATACGCGACTAAAGCCTCAATTGTTGCTATATTTTATCCCATGATTTTTATTATTCCCTCGTTTATTACATAGATTGGCGAAAGGAAAGGGACGGTCAGGATCAAATAGCTTTCTACGTACATTGCCTGGTACTTGATCCATAAACTTATTGATCATCAAGGCCTCAATATATTCAGGAGACGGACATTCACACCAGTAAATATGACATTCGTTCATATTATCCAGCGTTTTAATGCAATGTCCCCCTCTATGAGGCTTAGGGTCGCCCAACTTGGTTCCGTAATAATCGTTGACGCGTTTCATTAATGAACGGCCAGTCATACCAATATATAAAATGGTCTCGTCGCTCAGCCAAAACCCTGATAGCCTATGAACCACTTCTGCCGGTAAGGGTCTTCTTCGATCCAATGTTAGTCTTGGTACTATATCTAACCACTTCTTGACTTTGTCTATAGAGATCGGAGCCGCTTTCAGGACCCGTAGTTGATCAGGTTCATCTGCCATTGCCACGGCATAAACCCCCTTTCGATCACATGGTAACATTTCTCCCCCATTTCACTTGTCCCGCAATACTTTGATCAGCACTAGAAAACAAATCGGACACAGTCATCGGCATACTTAATCCCTCCGTTCATTGTGTACTAACTATATGTTTTTCGCTTACTGATCATGAAGATTTCTTCCATGTCTGTCATAAGAAATACCACTCCTTTATGGAATTGTCGAAACTCCAATAAACAAGTGGTATCGGTTGGTTTTGTATCCCTTTATGACTTCTTCGTTCCTAGCTCACCTTATGCTCGATCCGCAGCTTGTCCGCCACCATGGCGATGAATTCGGAATTAGTCGGCTTCGACTTCGAGATGCTGATGCTGTAGCCGAAGAGCAGGCTGATGCTGTCGATGTTGCCGCGCGTCCAGGCGTAGCAAGGGTTTACGGTTAAAGATATAGGTCATTTCTTCTACAATTACAAAATCAACTTATACCGTTATTTATCGGTATCCCGTGAAAATGTTTATGGGCATTACTGCCATGCATTAACGGTACAACAATCTCTTGCTTAGTGTCAATATTCATTTAGTTAAATGAGGGGGATATTTAAAGCTGGCGGCATATGTTCCACTGCTGATGCTATACGCACCCTCTGACCTACAATAAGCCGAATCAAAGCTATAATGCCAGTTAGTGCCATTGTATTTTATTTTACAATTCCTTCACGTTTTAGTACCCGACCTAACTCATAAAAGGTTTGCTCAATATTATCGCCGGAAAAGCCTATATACTGAAGTCCATCTACATTCGAGAAATCATCCAATCCCTCTTGTCTAAGTAATACAGCTTTCTTAAATCCAAGCCTACCTTGGAAAAGCCCGGCTTCATGAATAACATTTTGGCGAGCACGAATTTTACATTCTGCTGTTTCATCTTCTGCTGTAAGGATCACTATTGCAAAAGAAGCACGTTCAAGAAAACCTTCTAAAATTGGTACAATCGCTTCTCCTACATGAGTCTCAGATTCAAAAGAGAACGAATCTATTCCGTAATCGTCATGTAAAAATGTCTTGACTCTTGCCCACAACTTACTTCTGCCATGACCAATAAAGACTGATATTGGC
>CAYUSG010000198.1:0-1488 GCA_964447355.1 uncultured Paenibacillaceae bacterium | reverse complement strand
CTTAGATAGTTTTTCTTCTTCCTTATCAGCACTTGTATGATTCAAATCTTGAGCTTCATTGATAAGTTCTAATCTTCCAATAATGGACTCTAGTGTGGTTACTTTATCGTTGAACCTTCCAATAAAGTAAGTGTATTCTTCGTGTAAAGTTGTACTAATAGCATAAACTCCATAAACGTTACTGTACTCCTCGGCAAAATCATTAGTTGTAAATATACTTTTTAACAATAAATTATTAAAATCGTCCCATTTTGTAAAACTGGCTTCAAGTCTCTCAAATGCTTGCCTTGAATCCATAGGGGATTCAATCAAAGTCTTTCCTTCCTTTATGCGCTTCAATAGACGTTCCTCTGCTTCTTCTCTTTTAACAGTAAGTAGTAAGGGGATACTTGAAGAATCCGCCCTATTTGACCTTTTTGCCACTAATTTTTACTCCCCTCATACGATTATCTTCGACATAAATTTAATTATATTGGAAGTCCAAGGAAAATAAAAGCAAGTATTTGGACACCTATATAAAAAAAAGCACCCTGAAAATAAGGTGCTTTAGACTTCATCTTCAACTAAAATTTTCCCTAACAATTCCAACCTTCCTTTATCTCGCTCAATTTTCTCCTTAACAAGCTCTCTAACTGCACTAGAGCGTGAAGTGCCAGCTTCAATAGCAATTACCTTAAGCATTTTATCTGTAAATTCATCCAGCGTTATATTGACTCTGACCAATCTTACTTCCCTCCTTGGCCCTAACTGCTTGGATTAGTGCATTCATTTTTCTAATCTCATAAGCAACATCTAGCCCCGGCTTTAACCCTGAATCTCTAAGTTTTTGAATTAGTGGTTGCATCACATCAGCATTGATTAGGTAAGATTTCTTTAGTCCTTCCGCCGTTTCTAGATGATTAACCCTTAAAGCTTCCTTAAATTGCATATCGTATTCAATGACCATCTTCAAGACCTCTTGACTCACATCCCATTGCTTTGTCAAATAAGCTAAGTCAAAGCAGTAATAGCGATTTCGACCGCCATATTCAATAAACCCTGTTTGCTTAACATAAGCAACAATGTAATTTTCATATTGGTAACTGCTCAGAAATATCGACCTTTTCCATTAGTTAAATTGCCCCCTTTTTTAAATGCGCGAACGGCTCTTTGCTTATCGTTGCTTGCTTTGTAGCTTGCTTCTGCAGGAATGAAGAAAGTATTTCCTGCATTTTTTGTTCATCATTGTTCATACTCGCTACAATAAAAGCATCTAGAAGCTCTCTTTTCTTTGTATGACTCTGATTAACTCCATAGGCAATCTTATATTGCATAGCTATAAATCCCCTTTACAATTTAATATTAGACGTTTGGGGGCATCAACCGCCCCATTAGAGGTAGAGAATTGGAGTGTAATGAGATAGACCATATATGGAGTTCATTGGAGAATAAACCGTAAGCGTCAAATAAGTGAGTGTATGGAAACTCCGCTGAGTTTTTGAGACAATT
>CAYUSG010000197.1:0-4744 GCA_964447355.1 uncultured Paenibacillaceae bacterium | reverse complement strand
TCGGATGGAACGTCCATGACGATTCTCGTAGAAGAGTTTGCGAGATTATATGCAGACCAGGCGCTTGAACCGCTAAACGTGCAGTACAAAGATTTCGCCGTATGGCAGCAGTCTGAAGCTGAGCGCGAAAGGATCAAGGTGCAGGAAGCATATTGGTTAGATGTATTCACTGGCGAGCTTCCGGTACTGGAGCTGCCTGCAGATCGTCCGCGTCCTGCGGTTCAAAGCCACATCGGTGATCGCGTGAACTTTGTGATCAGCGAGCAGCAAAGCGCGGCATTAAAAGCTGTAGCGAAGCAAAACGGCGCTACCTTGTATATGACACTTCTAGCGGTGTATACTGCATTGCTTCATAAGTACAGCGGCCAAGAAGATATTATCGTAGGAACGCCGATTGCAGGCCGAACCCATGCGGATATCGCCCCATTAATTGGGATGTTCGTCAACACGCTTGCGATTCGCAGCTATCCATCAAGCGAGAAAACGTTCCAAGACTACTTGCAGGAGATCAAAGCGCAGACTTTGGGCGCCTATGGGCACCAAGCGTATCCATTTGAAGCCTTAGTGGAGCAATTGCCTCTGGAACGCGACTTAAGCCGCAATCCGTTGTTTGATGTGATGTTTGTACTGCAAAATATGATGCAAGCAGGCCGCACAACGGAAATTAAAACGGAAGGTCTGCAGTTGAAACCGTATGAGCATGAACACAACGTATCCAAGTTTGATATGACGTTGACAGCGGTTGAGAGCGGATCGTTTATTGCGTGCGAATTGGAATACGCTACAGATTTATTCAATCGGTCAACGATCGAACGCATGACTGGACATTTCTTACAATTAATCGATGAAATTACCGCTCAACCTGCCGCTCCGCTGGCATCGCTGCAAGCGGTGACGGATGAAGAAAAAGCACAGATTCTGAAACAATTCAACGCAACGGATGTGGATTATCCACAGGATAAAACGATTCATCAGATGTTTGAGGAGCAGGTGGAACGCAGGTCAGAACAAGTGGCTGTAGTGTTCGAAGACCAGCAGCTTACCTATCGTGAACTTGATCGTCGAGCGAATCAGTTGGCTAATGTGCTGCGCGGCAAAGGGGTAGGACCTGATCAATTAGTCGGCATTATGGCAGAACGTTCACTAGAGATGATCGTAGGCATCATGGGTATTTTGAAAGCAGGCGGTGCTTACTTGCCAATAGATCCGGCTTATCCTGAAGATCGCATTCGTTACATCCTTGATGACAGTGGAGTGAGCTTGCTGCTTACGCAGCAGCATTTGATGAACGACATTGAATTCGCTCTAGAGGTTATTAATCTCAATAAAATAGAGGATTATATTCAGCACTCCGACCAGAGTTCACTGACTGAAGTAAGCGGGTCAGACACGGTTCACTCAACTAGCAAACCAGACAACTTGGCTTATGTAATTTATACGTCGGGCTCCACGGGTCAACCAAAGGGTGTGCAGATCGAGCACCGCAGCGTGATGAATACATTGTTTGCGCTGGAAGAAGCGTATCCGTTAGGAGCCGAGGATGCCTATCTGTTAAAAACGGCATTCACCTTTGATGTGTCGGTGACTGAGCTGTTTGGCTGGTTTGTAGGAGAAGGACGATTGGTGATCTTGCCGCCAGAAGAGGAGAAGGACCCAAGAGCGATTCTTCGTGCGGTAAATCAGCATGGCATAACCCATCTCAACTTTGCACCATCGATGCTAAATGCTTTCGTGCAGGTGGTACAGGTTGAAGAAACGAGACTGGATCAGCTTAGATATGTGTTTGCAGCCGGTGAAGCTTTGTCAGCAGCACTTGCGGAAACGTTCTGCAGAACGATGCAGCATACGCGATTAGAAAATATCTATGGTCCAACGGAAACGACGATCTATGCTACATGGTACAGCATCGAGCCGCATGAGGGCGTAGTGGATCGCGTGTTGATCGGGAAGCCTTTAAACAACGTTCAGGCGCTTATAGTTGATCAGCAAGGGCAATTGCAGCCGATTGGCGTCCCTGGTGAGCTTTGCATCGCGGGTGCAGGTTTGGCCAGAGGTTACTTGAATCGCCCTGACCTGACGGCAGAAAAATTCATGAATCATCCATTTAGCGCTGGCGAACGGATTTACCGCACAGGTGATCTTGCTAGATGGCTGCCAGATGGGAACATTGAATATTTAGGTCGGATGGATGATCAAGTAAAAATCCGCGGGTATCGGATTGAGCTGGGCGAAGTGGAAAGCAGCCTGCAGAAACTGGAGGTTGTGAAGGAAGCAGCTGTGGTCGTGAGAGCGGATGAAGCAGGTCAGAAGGACCTGTGCGCCTATGTAGTGACCAATCACCCTGTTACATCACATGAGCTAAGAATTGACTTAGCCCAAAGCTTGCCAGGTTACATGATTCCAACGTATTTTGTGCAATTGGATGAAATGCCGCTGAATGCCAGCGGCAAGATCAACCGCAAAGCGCTTCCGGCACCAGCGGAAAGCGTGCAGGCAAGTATAGATTATGTAGCTCCCCGCAATGAGATTGAATCCAAATTGGTAACGATTTGGCAGGATGTTCTGGGGCTAGAGAAGGTCGGGGTATTAGACAACTTCTTCGATTTAGGCGGTCATTCACTGAAAGCGACCACTTTAGTCAGCCGTATTCATAAAGAAATGCAATTTGAACTGCCATTGAGAGAAGTGTTCCAATATCCAACCATTGGGCAGTTGGCTGAGGTATTAGGTGGTAAATCGAAACAGGATGTTGAGATCATACCAAGGATTGAAGAACGACCATTTTATCCTGTCTCAAACGTCCAACGCGGAATTTATATTTTACAACAGCTTGAAGGGGCATCCTTAAGTTACAACATGCCGCAAGTGATGATGATTGAAGGAGAAATTGATCGGAAACGTTTTGAAACGGCATTTCGTCAGTTGATTGACCGTCATGAAACGCTGCGAACAGGATTTGAAATGGTTCGAACGGAGCCTGTACAGCGGATTTACGATGATATCAGCTTTAACATTGAGTATTATGAATCGAGTAAAGCTGAAGCAACTGAATTGGTCCGTAATTTCGTACGCCCGTTTGATTTGAGAAAGGCTCCATTATTACGTGTGGGACTTATTTCAATATTGCAGGAAACGGATACCAATATGTCGAAACAATATTTACTAATTTTCGACATGCATCATCTGATTTCGGACGGTGTATCCATGAATATTCTTCTGAAAGAATTTACAGTGTTGTATGCTGGTTTGGAGCTTCCACCGCTGAAATTGCAGTACAAAGATTTTACTGTCTGGCAGCAATCAGAAGCCTACAGCAAGAAGTTAGAAGTACAGGAGCAATACTGGATCGATGTATTTTCAGGAGAATTACCTGTATTAAACATGCCGACAGATTTTCCAAGACCAACGTTCCAAAGCTTTGAAGGGCGTGCCTTGAATTTTACACTTGATGCAGAACTGTCTGAGGCGCTTAGATTACTTGCAAAGGAACAGGAAGTCACGCTGTATATGGTGCTGCTGGCTTCATTTACGGTTTTGATTTCTAAATACAGCGGGCAGTCTGACATCACTGTGGGTACACCTATTGCTGGTCGAACGCATACGGATTTAGAATCCTTGATCGGAATGTTTGTCAATACGCTTGCACTTCGCAATTTCCCAAGTGTTGACAAGACCTTTGTTGAATACTTAATGGAAGTCAAACAGCGCACCTTGCAAGCTTTTGAAAATCAAGAGTATCCATTCGAAAGACTTGTAGAAAAGCTGGAATTAAAACGGGATCATGCTCGTCATCCGTTATTTGATATCATGTTCGTCATGCAGAATAGGTTAGATAAGAACATAGAAATAAATGATCTGACTATTAAACCGTATGAGCAAGAACATAACACTGCTAAATTTGATCTAACCATTACGATGAGTGATGATCAAGAACAGCTCTTCGGCAGCATAGAATATTCCAGCAAACTGTTTGCGGAACATACGATTCTGGATTTACGAAATGATTTTATTGAATTGATGAAACAAATTTGTTTGAAACCAGATAGTTTACTAGGGGATATCAAGCTATCCAATCCTCTTGATTCCGATGAACAGCATTTGGAGATTGATGATATTTTTTAAGTTATAAAGATTAATGGGCTTCAGGTGTGGGATTCTTAATCAGAGTCCCGCACTTGAAGCTACTATTGTAATCAGTTCCATTATTCATAAGCATAAGGCGTGGTAATGAAAACGCTATTTTAACGTTAATTATTCCCTCTTACATACAGGGTGACTGTACTTTTTAATTGTTGTTTGCCCAGTGCAAGCAATTTATTACAGTGAAATATCAACCTTTACTTTTAAGCAAAATCGCTGATCAAATCACATGAATTATCGCAATTCAAATGGTTTCATTGTTAATACATGGGTTACTTAAACTTCATTCATGAATTAATTTTATAATTAGCAATGCAGCACATTTTAGCGGTATTTCATTTTAACTTTGAAAATAATCAGATCTATTTAGTTAATATAGGTTCAATCTCACAATCAATGGATGATTTTACAATCGAACATTACATGCGGTTAAAAATACCTCATTGTTTTGAAAGCGTTACGATTTGATATATATTTGAGCATCTACAAGCACCGAGCATCTAAATTTGTTATGGGAAAGAGGTACGATCTAATGACCATCGAGGAGACAGATCAAACTGAATCAGTATCTAAAAATGACTACTTGTATTGGTTGCCAGGATTA
>CAYUSG010000196.1:0-4745 GCA_964447355.1 uncultured Paenibacillaceae bacterium | reverse complement strand
TGGGGGAGAGCATACTTTTTGGATTGAACTTCCTATAAGAAACTGAATGGTTTGAAATGTAATGTTAAGCCGTAAAATTGAATCTTGAGGTTGCGATACTTTGCTTCATTTATTCCTCTCAAAATATAATCTAATAAGGGTCTGTGCAGAAAAGTTGAAAATACACTTTCTGCACAGATCCTTTTTCAATATTGATTGCATTGATAGAACTTTATCATTCCTTAACAATGTGGAATTAACATAATAATAGCAACGGAAAAGAGGTGATCATCTTGTTTAACATACAACTAGGTTCATTCAATCTAAACGGCCAACTCATCCTTTATATTGTGTTTGTTTTTGCAGGTTGGTTAGCTCTACAGCTACGTTCTACAAAAGACAAGGTGGCTGCCTATGATCCTGGTGTTTATGTAAATGCGTTTTTCATTTGGTTTATAACAGCCAAATTAAGCCAAATACTGTTCCAGCCGATGGTGATCATTCAGCACCCACTAATGTTGCTGTATTTTGACGGAGGAGAGAAAGGAAGGTGGTTTGCTGGGGCTTTTGCCTTGATTTATTTATATTTGAATGGGAAAAAGTCTGGTCTTTCATGGGAACAGGGTTTAAACTCGCTCTTCATGTTCTCGCTTGCTGGATTTACTGCAACCAACCTATTATTACTAATTTATGGGCAAGAAAACCTTCAGCTTTGGTATGCAGCCAATGCAGTGATTACATTAGGATTCTTATTCGGTATCCGAAAGCAGGGGAACTCTATTAGGCTCAGAGGTCACATAGAAAGCATGGGATGGATTTCACTAGCTATGGTAGCAAGCGGATTTCTAAATCATGCAGATCCACTGTTGATCTTAACGTTTAGTCAACAACAAATCATGTTTTTAGTGCTGGGGTTAATATCCTTTGTAGCTGCTTATGCAAATGAATCGAAGAGAAATTAAACCTTAACAAAAGCGTATTGGAGGTCGTTATGGAACAAGTAAGTATATTAGTTGCTTTCGCAGCAGGGTTATTATCTTTTCTTTCGCCATGTATTTTTCCACTGATTCCTGCTTATGTATCGCATTTAACAGGCACTGTGGTCAAGGGAGATAAAATTGAGGTGAATAAAAGCCTCTTACTTCTGCGCTCGGTTAACTTTATTATCGGCTTTAGTGTAGTCTTTATCATTATGGGGGCATCGGCAACTCTGCTTGGCAGTCTTTATGCGGGAGAACGAGATTTGATCCAGAAAATCAGCGGGTTGTTTATTATTATTTTCGGTATGCAAATGGCTGGTTTTCTAAATATCAGTTGGCTGATGAAATCAAAGAGCTGGAATATCTCAACATCGCAAAAAGCAGGACACTTTCGTTCATTTATGACGGGATTAGCTTTTGGTACAGGATGGAGCCCATGCGTAGGACTGGCTCTCTCATCCATATTGTTTATGGCGAGCTCATCGGAAACGTTGTGGGAAGGCATTGTATTGCTCACCGTTTATTCCTTAGGCATGGGGGTTCCCTTTCTGCTGATCAGTTGGTTATTAACCTACACAACACGTCCGCTGAAACGAATGAATAAATACGTTCCGCTTTTGTCGTCAATCAACGGTTGGATCTTCATGATTATGGGACTTCTACTTTACACGGGCCAACTTCAGAAGATGAGCGCATGGCTTTCAGCATACACACTTTGGGACATTACATTTTAATTTCGGAGGGTATAGACATGAAAAAAAGCTTTATTGGGATCATCGCATTAGTTGGGTTACTGTTATATGGCTTCTATGACTACATGAATAAGGAGCCACTAGACACGGCTGATTCAGCTGTGGAAATAGATGATGCCAATATTTCTGTAGGCGTAGAGAAAGGTAACCGTGCCCCTGATTTCGAACTCATGAATTTAGTAGGGGAGCAAGTGAGTTTATCAGATTACAGCGGACAGAAGGTACTGATCAACTTCTGGGCGACTTGGTGCCCGCCATGTCGAGCAGAAATGCCGCATATGCAGGAATTCTATGAAGATTACAAAGAAGAGGGTGTAGTCATTCTGGGCGTCAACATGACAACAACTGAGAAAAATCACCTGAATGTTGCACCGTTTGTCGAGGAGTATGGGTTAACCTTTCCAATTCTATTAGATACTGAAGGGGACGTACTTGCAGCTTACCAGCTTGTAGCATTTCCTACAACCTTTGTGTTAGATGAGAAGGGAGTTATCCAGGAGAAGTTTCAAGGGGCCATACATTATGAAATCATGGAACAAGCTATTGAATTCTAATCAAGGAAGTGAGTATGTTGAACATTTCAAACATTAAATTATTTACGCTGTCGGCCTGTCCACTGGGCCGAACTATGCACACCGTTATAACAGAAATCTTAAACCAAGTTGATGGTATTGAATTTGAGATCGTGTTTGTGGATATAGATACGGATCAAACAAACAAGTATCGCGTTAAGAGCAATCCAACAACGTTATTTCTCGATGGTAAAGGTCATGAGTTGTATCGTATTGTTGGATTCAAAGAAACAAACGAGGTGAATGCAATAATCGAGGACATTGAAGCCGGAAGTCTCAAGTCATATGAAGTGTACGATGAAAATACAGAAAGTCAGGAAAATTATACGCTTTATCTGTTTAAAGAAGGGGAGTTGATTTCTTATCCTATTACCTATGTGAATCAAACCTCTGTTAAAGCTCCAAGAATAACGGTGATCAAACAGTTGATGGAAACACGTCCTAAAGGGTATGGTAATCCGTTTCCACTGTCCGCATCCCTTGATTCAATCGAGTTCAAAGGAAAGGAAGCTCAGATCACAATCAGTTCAACTGAATCGGTTTCTGAACATGCATTACAACGAATGAAAATGACCTTGCTCCGTACGTTGAGTCACTATGACATTACACATGTCTCCTTAATATTAAAAGCCATTTAATAGCGGTTATCAGTGTGAATTAACCATTAAAGCTGTTTATTCACCTGGACATACGATTGGCAGCACTTCGTTCATTGTAGATGATCAATACTTATTAACTGGAGATATCTTATTCATTGACTCGATTGGTAGACCGGACCTAGCTGGGAAAGCAGAAGACTGGGTGGGTGACTTAAGAAATACACTATATAAACGTTACAAAGCATTGTCTGATGATTTGCTCGTGCTGCCGGCCCATTTTATGACGATGGATAAAGAAATGAACGATGATGGAAGCGTATCTGCTAAGCTAGATGATTTATACAAGCATAACCACGGGCTTAACATTAAAGATGAGAATGAATATAGAAGTACTGTCACTGAAAACCTGCCACCCCAGCCAAATAGCTATCAAGAAATCCGTGAAACCAATATGGAGAAAATATCTCCTGAAACTGAACATCAGCGTGAAATGGAAATCGGTCCGAATCGCTTTATTTGGATTAATTATTTCAAAGTGTATTAGAATAATGGTATTGACAAAATACCCTATAGGGTATACTATGATATGTATCACAGCGAACATAAACAAATTGATCTTTATTGGATTTCGATCCACTTTTATTTTCGCTAATAACATACCTATAGGGGTAAAAGTATAATATGACGGAGGTCAAACGAATGACAAATAAGAAAAAAACAACGATTGTATTATTTAGTGGAGATTATGACAAAGCTATGGCTGCGTACATTATTGCTAACGGTGCAGCTGCTTATGATCATGAAGTCACAATTTTTCATACCTTCTGGGGTTTGAATGCACTGCGCAAAGAAGAATCTATTACAGTGAAAAAGGGTTTTATGGAGAAGTTGTTCGGCATGATGATGCCAAGAGGTGCAGACAGAATGGGTCTTTCAAAGATGAATTTTGCAGGCATGGGACCCAAAATGATTAAGAACATTATGAAGAAACATAATGCCATACCACTGCCACAGCTCATTGAAATGGCACAAGAACAGGATGTTAAGCTAGTCGCCTGTACGATGACCATGGATTTGCTCGGACTTCATAAGGAAGAACTATTAGAAAACATTGAATACGCTGGTGTTGCTGCCTATCTCGGTGATGCGCAGGATGGTCATGTGAACTTATTTATTTAAACGAATGGAGCATACTATACATGGAATATTTGAATTACCTTATTATTGTTCTCATTGTAGGTTGGTTTGTGCTAAGAATGATGCCCGTTAAAGGTGTAAAGCATATTTCGACGACAGATTTGAAAAGCGAGCTAGAACATATTAAACAGAAACAATTCATCGATGTAAGGACGAAAGGTGAGTTTAACGGAGGGCATATCTCTGGGTTTAAGAATATCCCACTTCATGAACTAGATCAGAAGGCAACGATTTTATCCAAGGATAAAGAAGTTATTATCATTTGCCAAAGTGGTATGAGAAGCCAAAAAGCATGTAGAACACTTAAAAAACTAGGCTTTTCAAATATTACAAATGTTAAGGGCGGTATAAGCGCCTGGAGAACTAAGGAGGATTCGATATGAGAACGATAACAGCCAAAGAAGTAGAACAATTAGTAGTTGATAATAAGACGCTAGATCTAATTGATGTAAGAGAAGTGGATGAAGTTGCTTCTGGTAAAATTCCTGGTGCACTTCACATTCCGTTGGCCTTGGTTGAATTTCGTATGCATGAGTTAGATAAATCTAAGGAATATATTATGGTATGCAGGTCTGGCGCCAGAAGTAGCCGCGCAGCAGAGTTCCTTGATTATCATGGCTATAAAGTAATAAATATGACTGGCGGTATGACGGATTGGGATGGGCC
>CAYUSG010000195.1:3414-4792 GCA_964447355.1 uncultured Paenibacillaceae bacterium | reverse complement strand
TCATTAATCACCGCAAGTATTTCCATAGCTGCTTGTTCTGCTTCTCCATCAGAATTAACGATACTTACGTCTATTAATGGATTTTCTACACCTATAGCTAGAGATCCAAGCTCTCTGAGACCGCGCTCTAATCTACCGTCAACACTTCTTCCGACTGCCTCCATGCGATGTTGCCACTCATCGATAGAACCGGGGTAGATATAAAACTTTAGTGTGTCATACTCCTCACGCTCAAGTTTAGCGACAGTATCAATAGGATAATCAAGTATCGGTATTTGTCCACTTCGCAGTGGATCTAAAATACCATCAATAGGGGTCCCATATCTTACTGTATACAAATCATTTACAACCACGAACTTCCCAGATTCTTCTAGTACATCAAATTCATCATCATTGACGGATATTTTGTCTGTTTCACCAGGCCTATTTGGTCGAGTCATGATTGGTTTCACATACTCAAATTGATTTGAACCAGAAGCTCTGTTCATGTGTTCAATAATTGTTGATTTTCCTGTAGCGGATGGTCCAAGTAATAATACAAACAATCTATCCAAGCTTAAATTTCGGTCTTTCACTCGTTCAATCTCAGCTGAACGGATATCAGGACTTATTACAAATTCACTCACTTTTGCCCTTTGCTTGATTAATAGCATTCTTTAAGCCAATCACAGCTCTTCGTGATGCATCATCTAGGCTTTCACCATGTTCTCTTTCGGGGTAGAGAATTGCCCTGGATGCACTTATAAGTAAGCCGTAACCAGTACTGTCGAGTACCTGTGGCACTGTGGAATCAAGATCACCACCTTGAGATCCTACCCCAGCCAAAACAATAGGGGTGTCGCCAATCTCATCTCTAATGTTAGCTAAATTTTCAGGGTGTGTCGCACTTAGTACCGGAATAATATTTCCGTTCTCGTTCCACTCAGCTAGGCTGGTATTTAATATACGTCGCCAAAGCGGCTTTCCATTTGCCAGTGTTAGATCTTGAACTTCACCAGCAGACGGGTTTGATGTCTTTACGCACAAAACGACTAATTTATCTTTCCATTTTGTAAAAGGCTCTATGGCATCGAGCCCCATATATGGATTAAGCAAAACGGCATCAGCGTCTAGGTTTCCGAATATTTCTTCCGCAATCTCATCTGCAGTGTGACCAACATCTGCAAACTTACCATCGCAAATTCTTACTGCATCCGGATGTTCTTCTTTTAAATGCCTGAAGGTACTAGCTAGTGCTTTTCTGCCAAGCTCGCCTTGAAAAAAATTTGAGTTAACTTTGAAATCGACAACATGCTCCGCTGTCGCATCAATAATCCTTTTATTGAAGAGAAAAATGGCATCCGAAGCGTCTCCCTCAGAACCCACCTCTGCCCAAATC
>CAYUSG010000195.1:1189-3404 GCA_964447355.1 uncultured Paenibacillaceae bacterium | reverse complement strand
TTCTATTACTGGATCAATCCCGACACCTGCCATAGAGTCAACTTCTTGCCATCTCTGGCGAATTTTTTCTATACCAAACGATGCGGGCACGTCTATATTAGCTTTCATCATTCTTCATCTTTCATGTAATAAATTTCGCTATGATTGTGCTTAGCTTCGATGTGATCCTGAGCTCCTCTAGCGCCCGTAGTGTTTGTCGGCTTGCGCGTGACGGAAATACCGCCTTGTGCTAGTCCTTCGGCCTTAAGTCGGTTGTCTGTCTGAAGAAATACTGACCTAACACCCAGCATACCTAAGATCCGCCCGGCACCTTCATAAGTCCTGATATCAAACTCGCTTCCGAGTAGCAGCTGAGCAGCTGATATCGTGTCGTAAGGAGTAATTTTGTCCTTGTTTGTAGCAACCTCAATGCCACGCTTAAGCCCCTCGGTCTCCATTTTAGTGGCAGCCCCAAAGCCCCGTCCATCCTGTGCAGGAATATGAATAATAGCACCTGTTCCTATTTCTTGAATTTCTGAAAGCGCAGTGTGTAATTGCTCGCGACAGTCACAGCCACGATCATCAAAAATTTGGCCAATGTCACAACCCGAGTCAACCCTTAGCAAGATATCTTCTTTGGGCATATCTTCAATTTCGTGAGGTGTAAACACTTCATAATACCTCCATGGATCATCTTCAAGTACGAGTCCGTAGGAATGAACCTCAGAACCTCTGAAGCTATACTTTCTTGCATGAGTTGCGACGAGTATATTGTCACGAATATCTATAGTTTCCGCATCCGCAGGCTTACTAAGGGTAAGGCTAACTTCTGGTTCTTGTATCCCTAGAGCTGTAATGAGCCTATTAAAGTGATCATCCACGGTATCCTTGCTGAGGTTTGGTGTAATTGCACGAGGGTAATAGGCCATTCCTGTATTGCAGTGACGTATGAGTATCTGCTTCATCTTTCCAGAAAATTGGTTCATCAGCTGAATATATCCAGGATGGTCAGGTGGCGTAAGCTTATAACCAGCTTCATCTACTTCCAGTAATGAAACAGGGGCAGCAGATGGGTCATTTTGCAGCTCTACTGGATCAGTATTTACGTATATTAGCTGGAAATATGAGTAGGTCTCGCCGTCATCTACCTCAACAGGTGAAAGCCATACCTTTTTGTTATCATCGAGATCCAGCGGACCTCCTAGAAATTGGGTCACACCGTCAACCTGACAAAATACTAGCTCTTCAAGAGAATTACGATACTGTTCGCTAATTCCAGGGGCGCCTTCAAAACTCGATACTTCCGAATTATGTAGTCCAGGAATAAACGCCTCTGTACTCATGCACAGTTTATAACATATTATGGTTTTATTTTCAACTATTAATTAAGGTTCTCTTGAATCTCACGAATTTTATCAGCGTCTTTTTGATGCAGGTGGCAGGAGTCCAAGAAATGAATGTATCTTCCTACTGGCATATTTACTTTTTCTGCAATGTATTTTTGCAGGGATATAAATTCAAGCATATTCATCAATAGCTTTTTATAAGCATCCGACGAGTTGGCGTGAACATGAACTTCAAGTGCTCCATTTTTAATTCGTGCCCATATTATTTGTGTGCATGGTGTCACTTCATTATCTTGATCAACGTTTTTATCCCACATAGATATTTGGGCTTCGCCTTTCGGCCAGTTTGGGTCAAGGTTCCGAATTAGGAATTCTATTTGTGAATTAGGTTCATCGAAAGCTCGATGATAATAGAGCTTCGTCCATTCATGCACTACTTTGTCTTCGTTTTCACCACTGTAAATAAACTTATTGATAATGTCCAAATCTTCTTGTTTCATTGGAAATAGCGGATCAGCTGCAATAACCTCTGGATTTTCAATTTCAATGATAGCTGTCTCATCTCTCAGATACTTATCGTTCCCAGTATCGCTGCCCTCATTAAATAAGCTAAGGAAGGTTTTTCTCCAGGCAGTATTAACATCATTTGCCACAACATGAATCATGGTTGTATTTTACCACGATAACAGATGAAGCGTGCTAATCTGGACTCATGAAGATATTAATAACCGGGAAGCCTAAGTCTGGGAAGAGCACATTGGTAAAGGCAGTTATTGATGCCATGGATGTTCCTAAAAGAGGCCTGTTGCCCAATGAAGTGAGAATCGACGGATTAAGAACGGGATTTTCTATAATAACTTCTTCAGGAGAGGAGATAGAATTAGCTCAGA
>CAYUSG010000195.1:0-1179 GCA_964447355.1 uncultured Paenibacillaceae bacterium | reverse complement strand
AGATAGGTGAGATGCAGCTGTATTCCTCGCACTTTTCAAAACTTGTCGACAGCTACGCTACTTCTGGTAATAATCTGATAGCAACTGTCTCGAGTGTGTTCACTAGTAAGCAGATTAATGACATTCTGAGTCGTGAAGATGTAATTACAGTGTACCTAGATGAAACAAGCCGCCACGAAGCTCACAACATAATAAATAAAATGATTGGATCGATACATAACTACAATCGAGTCAGCGAAAATACAAAGAAAGTGATATTAAGTCTAGCGAATTCTTATCTAAAAAAAGGCAATTACACTTCAGCGAATAAGCTATTCGACAAAGCCATCATATATTTCACAAAGAATCGGGTAACGGAACTGGGAGCCAGGAAATATCAGGTATCAGGTGAACACGGTTCTTACATGGTAAACATCATGGAAGGTTATTGGGGTTGTGAGTGCAAATTATCTCTAGGCAAGAAGCCATATAAACAGCCAGGGGAGTGCTCACACTATCAAGCAGCACTCATGTATGCATCAAGTCTTGAAGATACGAGGGGGGTATGAACTCGCAAGCATAGAGAGGGAGCGAGTGGTACGGCTATCTACCCCTGTTTGCTGTTCAAAAGAGTTGCGAAGTACGTCCACTAAGGAGAGTCAAACAAAGACCGTCCTGAAAAGGGCGGTTTTTGTTTGGCTCTTGTGTCCATCTAGAACAAGGCGACCCTGACGGCTTGCTGTCAGCAGGTTGCCGGTTCGGTCATCAAGCCCGCCAGCAGAAGCTTGCTTCGATGCCGGGTGCTGATGTGCTTTGCCCTGGCCCCGGGAGCCATGACAAGATATTTGAGCAAAAGTCCACTAAGCACTAACACTGGTGGATTTTTGTTATTATTGGAGTATGCCTAGTAAAGAAACAATGTGTCCATTTTGCATTGAAAATAGATTATTGAGAGTAAATGTGCTCTATGAAGATGATCTTTGGTATATCACCGATATGGAAGAAGGTAGTATTAATAATGCCGTTATGGCAATCACGAAACGACATGTTCAAGCTCCATTTGATATTAATGAGCAAGAGTGGAATAATCTTAGGCTATTATTACACAAAATGAAGAGTTTGGTAGACGCAAAAGAGCAGCCAAATGGCTACAATTTAGGGTGGAACATTTATAAAACGGGTGGTCAAAACGTTTCACAT
>CAYUSG010000194.1:0-4917 GCA_964447355.1 uncultured Paenibacillaceae bacterium | reverse complement strand
GTGCCAGTGTGCAGGTCCCCATAATTAGACTTGAAAATGTTATGGTATGCACTTTATTACGAAACCCGCCCCATGATGCGATAAGACCTCCTCCCGCCATCATGCCAATTGAAAAAGCGATCTCAATCGCCGTTAACCGCCATACATCCTCTCCAAAGCTGCGTGTGACCTGCAGAGGGGTTAGAAAGGCTGCCGGCGCCATAAGAACAAAGAAAATAGCGAAAAACAAAAAAAACTGCTTTAAGAATGGATGGTGTTGAATATAGATCAAACCCTGTTTAATATCATCCATATAGCTGACCTCTTGTGCAGCAGACGCTTTCTCATGCGCTGAAATGTTCAAAAAGACTAGCAACGTCACAATCGCTATCACCGCAGTAATAACATCAATAAAGAAAATCATCTCGAGTGTAGATACCGTGAGTAATGCTGCACTGACTATCGGTCCCGCAAACATAATGACCGCTTGCAGTCCGCCGTTGATACCATTCACCCGGGTCAACTTATCCTTAGGGACAATTTGTGGCAATATGGCTCCGACCGCTGGCATTTGAATACCTGTACCGACAGCACGAACGGCAGCCATCACAAACAACAGCCATATCGCATCATAACCCATTAGGAATACGACAGCGAGGATCAGCGTTGCAACGGCTATCAGCGCATCAGATGCAATAATGAGCATTTTGCGATGGTAGCGATCCGCCCATACTCCAGCAATGGGTGATAGAATAAAAGTAGGGATAAACCCGCAAATAATATACAGCATCATCATGACTCCCGACTTTGTGGTCAGGGTAATGTGCCACAAGATTGCATATTGGACTAACGATGATCCGAATAAGGAGACCATTTGACTGCTGAGAAAGAGAACAATATTCTTCTTCCAATGTTCCATAGCTTGCACTTTAGGTTGGTTCATTGTCTCACGACCATTTCTGTTTAATTTAATCATCAAAAAAGAAAGGCAGTTTGATCCGCCTTTCTTCACTGTTTCGATGTATTGAAAATGAAGAGTATTAAAAGGACAGACTACTCCCGTGTCTCTGTCACACGAACAGAGCCCTCGAACGTATGAAATTACAAGTTCAAAGCGGGAAATCGAAGTCTCATGGAATGCGTCACTTTTAACAATCCTCCTGTCATTCAAGCTATACGTTCATTATAGATTCATCCATTATCCAAGTCAAAATTGTGGCATAGAATGCGCAAAGAGCCCTAGTTAAATTCATTTAACTAAGGCTCTTCAACATTCAGCACTATTCAACTTGCAAGTAGAACAGATTATTCGCCCGCCAGCATTAGCTTCTCAAGCTCAAGCGGTTCAATGTACACTCCATCCTTATACGCTCTCATATTACCGCCGGAAATTTCGTCAATCAGGATTACTTCTCCGCTCTTCTTCAATCGGCCAAATTCCAGCTTAATATCGTACAGCTCAATGCCTTTCTTATGTAGCTCGTCTTTGACAAGTTGGCTAATTTGCTTCGTCAATTGTTCCAATGTCTCATACTCACCCGGTGACAATATGCCTAGCATCTCAAGGGCAGACTTACTGATCGGCGGATCTTGACGCGCATCATCTTTCAACGTTACTTCTACAAATGCATCTAACTGCTGCCCCTCTTGGGCGTACATGCCGTAACGTCTAAGAAAGCTTCCTACTGCACGGAAACGGCATATCACTTCAAGCCCTTTTCCAAATACCGTTGCGGGCGCCACTGTCATCGTCGCTTTCTCAATATCCGCATCAACATAATGCGTCGGAATGTTCGCAGCACTTAACTTTTCGAAGAAGAATTTCGTTAAGCGCAGTCCTGCTCTCCCGGCACCTTCCATTACTAGCCCAACAGTGTTCGCACCCGGATCGAATACACCATTCTCTCCAGTTACATCATCTTTAAATTGGAGCAGATAATTCCCGTCTTCCAATTCATAGACATCTTTGGTCTTCCCTGTATACACATGCTTCATGGTGCTTGTCCCCTTTTCCCATTAAATTTCGCGGATTTTATTATATCATACATAAAATGGTCGTGAAATGTAGTGTGGAAAAGATGAATACAGAAAATTATTAGTTCTATGAATTAGTATGGATCGGTTTCTCGACTGTTCTTCACAGCATCCTTCGTTGCTTTGTTCGCAGCTATAGAACCTTGTCCGTATTTCGATAGTCCTGCTTCACGACCTGGCACTTTCTGCTCTGTGCCGACGTCTTGCATCGCTTTCATGACCTTCTCAATACCTTCCTTTACGCGGCGACCATAGTCTTGATCAGCTTGCGTGAAGTGCTCAATCATTGCATCTTGAATCCTTTTATCACAGATCGCCAGTGCCTCAGAGAGGTTCTTAATCAATTCATCTCTCTCCCACGCTTCAAGGCTCCGATATGTGTCCCCTGCTTGACCGTAATTATTAGGACGATCAATGGGGGCACTCATCGCTGCCGCATGAAACATAGGTCGATGCTGCGGCCGTTCTTCCATACTTGCTTCCTGGAAGCCTCCCATCATCGAGGGTTCATAATTAATGTGCGGATTATCCCCAGACTCTCTAGGGTCACGTGTATCCATCTGCCCGCGATGCTGATTCGAGCGAACAGGTACCTTCGGTGCGTTTACAGGCAATTTCAAATAATTCGCACCTACGCGGTAGCGCTGTGTATCAGAATAAGAAAATGTACGGCCTTGCAGCATTTTATCGTCAGAGAAATCCATACCATCGACAAGAACCCCTGTGCCGAAGGCAGCCTGCTCGATCTCTGCGTGGAAATCCACTGGATTACGATCCAGTACCATACGTCCCACCGGCAACCATGGGAACTTATCCTCTGGCCACAGCTTCGTATCATCCAGCGGATCAAAATCAAGCTCTGGGTGATAACCGTCCTCCATAATCTGCACAAACAGCTCCCATTCTGGGTATTCCCCGCGCTCAATCGCTTCATATAAGTCTTGGGTTGCATGACCGACATTTGTCGCTTGTATTGCATTTGCTTCTTCCTGTGTTAAGTTACGGATGCCTTGCTTCGGCTCCCAGTGATATTTCACCAATACCGCCTCGCCCTTATCGTTTACCCATTTATATGTATTGACCCCGGATCCCTGCATATGGCGGTATGTCGCAGGAATGCCCCATGGAGAGAATACAAACGTAATCATATGGGTTGCCTCAGGCGTACGTGCAACGAAGTCAAACATTCGCCTAGGGTCAGGTACGTTCGACGCTGGATCAGCTTTAAAAGCGTGAATCATATCTGGAAACTTCATCGCATCCCGGATGAAGAAAATTTTTAAATTGTTACCAACTAAATCCCAATTGCCGTCCTCCGTATACATCTTTACGGCAAACCCGCGGGGGTCGCGTGCTGTTTCCGGTGAATCTTTTGCACCCGCCACAGTTGAGAAACGTACCATCAATGGCGTCTTCTTCCCAGCACCTGAGAACACCTTGGCTCGCGTATACTTCTCTACGGGTTCATCTCCCACTTTTCCGTAGGTTTCAAAGTATCCAAATGCCCCCGTGCCTCGCGCATGTACTACACGCTCTGGCACCTCTTCACGATCAAAGTGAGATATTTTCTCAATAAAATGGTAATTTTCTAGCGTGCCTGGTCCTCGGTTGCCAATCGTACGAATGTTTTGGTTATCTGTCACAGGATGACCTTGCCGCGTGGTTAACGTCTCACGTTCCACGTCTTGCCCAAACGAAGTAAGCGTTTCTTTGTCCTTTGTCAAATTAAGCCCTCCAATCTTCAGTCACCCTATAACTTTCCCCAATTGGTAAAATTTATTACAAAAAAGGTGAGTAAGGAACGTATCCCCACTCACCTTCATAAAGCTATTTAGTTCTTAACCCATTATAAGAATGATAAGAAAATATACTACCATCACAATCAAGCCCACAGGGAAAGCAAATCGCGCATATTCCAAGCTTGTAATTTTAAGTTTGCCCGCAGCAATAATATTCGGAATATTACCCGGAATCAACATACCGCCGCTAATTAACAATCCCATCAAAATCGCTTTAATGGTCGGTGTATCCATAGCTGGACTAATTTCTGCCGCTGCTAATGTAGCATTGTCGAGCACCGCAGATAGAATATTGATCCAATACAATAACAGCGGATCTAAATTTAGTAAGTATCGTTCAATAAACGGTTCAAATCCAGCACCTAAAAAGGTTAGCGCCATGACAAACAGATATATTTTTAAACTACGTACAATAATTTCCTTATATGACTCTGGTGCGGACGTTGTTTCCGCGTGTTTCCCAAGATTAGCTTGACCCTGTTCCTTCTCTACTGCCAACCCAGATGCCATCTCTGCTTGTGCTGCCGCCACAGCTATCGTATCTCTTGATTTCACCACGAACGCTGAAATGATCCCGAAGATCACAACTGCAGGAATAACCGATGCACCAATCAACTTAAATAAATAGAAGAAATCTTCGTTTAATTTATTAGTAACTATGGTTGACAATGGCTCTCCTATTGGCGTTAAAGCCGCACCCATACCAATGGCAAAACAAGCTAAAATAATTAATCGAATTTCCGATTGCCTGTCCATCTTTAATACACTTACAACTGCAACCAGAATAATGGCAGCAATAATCGCGGTAATCACGCTGGACAACAGTCCAAGTACGATCACAAACAACGCAATGAACAAACGGTAAGGCATCGCTTTGCTTATACCTAGAATCCCCTTCTCGATAGGACCTTGAAACCAGCGAAACAATAACCCCGCTACAAAAACGGCTAATGTAATATTGATCGGATGAATCAAAGCCTCTTGAATGAGGTGCCAATCTAGGACCTGGCTAACCAGCACCGCAGCGATTCCCATAATAAACAAGAATACTTCTAAGTTATGCTCGACAAACTTGGAAAACGGTAACAATAGTACAAGTAATAAT
>CAYUSG010000193.1:0-4973 GCA_964447355.1 uncultured Paenibacillaceae bacterium | reverse complement strand
ACTTGACCGATTCGCATCACTTTAACCAAGCGATTATGTTGTATCATGAGCAGCGTTTTGAACAGCCTGCCTTGGAGCAAGCGGTGCAGAAACTCGCTGAACACCATGATGCATTGCGGATGGTATTCCGCAAGGAAGCAGGTGGCGTGACGGCTTGGAATCGCAGCATTAAGGACGAAACATTGTATAACCTTGAGGTTGTGGATTTAAGAACATCAACTGAAGATACGGCAGTTCATCAAGCGACCGTTGCAGGTGAGACCACATATGAAGCAGCTGCCGGGCTGGATGTTGATGTTGAATTGAATCACGATTCAACCATCGCGCAAACCATCCAGCAGAAAGCAAACGAGATTCAAGCGAGCTTCGATTTGCAGGCTGGACCGCTGATGAAGCTATGTGTGTTCCAGTGTCCAGACGGTGACCACTTGCTTATAGTGATCCACCATTTGGTTGTAGATGGCGTATCATGGCGGATTTTGATTGAAGATCTCATGGCCGGTTATGCTCAAGCGATGAATGGTGAGGCCATCCGCTTACCGCTTAAAACCGATGCATTCAAGGTATGGGCTGAAGCGTTGTCCGCTTATGCAGTTAGCGAGGCGATGGAGAAAGAGTGCGCTTATTGGGAGCATATCGGGCAGTTGCCAACAGTGCCGTTGCCAAAGGATGAAGCAGCGGATGCAGGACGGAATGAGGATGCCCAAACCGTCACTGTGGCATGGAGCGAAGCAGAAACGAAAAGCTTGTTAAAACAAGCCCACCGTGCATACAACACCGAAGTCAATGATTTGCTGCTGACCGCTTTAGGTATGGCGATTCATCGCTGGACCGGTATGGAGCGCATTAAAGTGAATCTAGAGGGTCACGGCAGGGAAGCAATTATACCGGATCACGATATCACCCGTACTGTCGGATGGTTTACGAGTCAGTATCCTGTTGTGCTCGAGATGAACGCGGAGGACGAATTATCTACTCGCATCAAACGGGTGAAGGAACACCTGCACAATGTGCCGCATAAGGGCATTGGTTACGGCTTGTGGCGCTATTTGACACAGAAAGATGAGTTGGATCACAGCCTGCATAAGCCTGAGATCAGCTTTAACTATCTGGGACAGTTTGATCAAGATGTTCAGAACGCCGGGCTGAAGCCTTCACCGTATGACAGCGGCAGGTCATCGAGCGTAAGGCAGCAACGTTCCTATATGCTTGATATTAACGGCATGGTAGCCGGGGGCGTCTTGATGCTGACCTTGGGCTATAACAGCCAAGCCTACCATCGCCATACGATGGAACAGTTAGGAGAACTGTTCAAGTCCAGCCTACAAGAAGTGATTGAGCACTGCGAGACCAAAGAAACACCAGAACTGACGCCAAGCGATTTAACAATGAAGGGGTTAACCTTAGAGGAACTGGCTGACCTTCAGGCACAGGTGCGTCCAATTGGAGCGATTGAGGATGTGTACCGTCTAACCCCGATGCAAAAGGGGATGTGGTTCCACCATCAGTTAGATCCTCATTCGGGAGCGTACTTTGAACAGATGACCTTCACATTAAAAGGCAAATTGGATGTGGAGCGGTTCAAACAGAGCTTGGATGCGTTTGCCCGTCGCCATGCGATTATGCGTACTGGCTTCTACGATGGGTGGCACGACCAGCCGCTGCAGGTAGTGTATCGCGACCGCACAATCGAGTGGCATTATGAAGATGCGCTTGGCATAGCGGATCACCAAGGATACGTGCGTCAAGCAGTGGAACATGATCGAGCGAAAGGCTTCGACTTACGCGAGGGTTCGTTGATGCGGGTGAGCGTGCTGAGACTGAAGGATGAGCTGTATCACTTCATCTGGAGCTTCCATCATATCTTGATGGACGGCTGGTGCTTGTCACTGGTGAATCAGGAAGTATTTGCAATTTACGCTGACGGGTCGGAAAACAGTGCCTACGAACAGGCTGAAGGTAGCACATATAGCAACTACATCTCGTGGTTGGAGCAGCAGGATGAGGCAAAAGCTGCCCAGTACTGGCGCGACTATTTAACGGGATATGAGCAGCAAACAACTTTGCCTTTTGCAAAGAATTCAGGTCAGGCAGACGAGTATGTGTTGGAAAAGGCCGCGTTTACCCTTAATGAGACGATGACAAAGCAAATGAACGACCTGGCGAGCCAGCATCAGGTGACGTTGAATACGCTAATGCAAACGGTATGGGGTCTATTACTGCAGCGCTACAACGGAACTGAAGATGTGGTATTCGGCAGTGTTGTATCAGGGCGCCCAGCGGAGATACCGGGCATTGAAACGATGATCGGGTTGTTCATTAATTCGATACCGGTGCGAGTGCAGGCTAATGCTGAAGACAGCTTCGTGGACGTCATGCGAAAAATGCAGGAGCAGGCACTGGCATCCCGATCCTATGAGAGCTATCCGCTGTTTGAGATTCAGGCGCAAAGCATGCAAAAACAAGGTTTGATCGATCATCTGATGGTTTTTGAAAACTATCCGGTATCCGCGCAGGTGGAGCAATCGACAGAGGATGGTAAGTCTGGGTTTGTCATCACAGATGTAAATATGGAGGAGCAAACGAATTACAACTTTAATATGATCGTCATGCCGGGCGAACAGCTTGGGATTGAGTTCAACTATAACGCATTGAAATATGATCCATCTGGTATGGAGCAAATGAAGCAGCATTTCATTCATCTGATCGGACAAATTTTGGTTAAACCTTCTGCTGCAGTAAAAACATTGGAGTTGGTAACGGAAGTAGAAAAGGTACAGCTTCTGGAACAGTTCAACGCAACAGATGCTGAATATCCAAAAGATAAAACAATCCATCAGCTCTTTGAGGAGCAGGTGGAACGCAGGCCAGATCAAGTGGCTGTTGTGTTCGAAGATCAGCAGCTTACGTATCGTGAACTTAATATTCGATCGAATCAGTTAGCTGAGGTGCTGTGTGGTAAAGGGGTAGGACCAGATCAATTAGTGGGCATCATGGCAGAACGCTCGCTAGAGATGATCATAGGTATCATGGGCATATTGAAAGCGGGTGGAGCATACTTACCGATAGATCCTGCTCACCCCGAAGACCGAATTCGTTACATCCTAGAGGACAGTGGTACCAGCTTGTTGCTCACTCAGGAGCATTTGATGAACAATATCGCGTTCGCTCATGAGATCATTAATCTCAATACAATAGAGGATCAAATCGAGAAAAATACGTTGGATGTGGTAAACGGACCAACTACCGTTCATCCAACCAGCAAACCAGACAACCTGGCTTATGTGATTTATACGTCGGGTTCAACGGGTCAACCCAAGGGTGTACAGATCGAACACCGCAGCGTGATGAATACGTTGTTTGCGCTGGAAGAAGCGTATCCGTTAGGAACCGAGGATGCTTATCTGTTAAAAACGGCATTTACTTTTGATGTGTCGGTAACAGAGCTGTTTGGTTGGTTTATCGGTGAAGGACGTTTGGTGATCCTGCCGCCAGAAAAGGAGAAAGATCCAACAGCGATTCTTCGTACGGTGGAACAGCATGGCATTACCCACCTCAACTTTGCGCCATCGATGCTAAATGCTTTCGTGCAGGCCGTACACATTGAAGAAAAGAGACTAGATCAGCTCAAATATGTGTTTGCAGCGGGCGAAGCACTACCAGTGGCGTTCGCGGAAACCTTCTGCCAAACGCTGAAGCAGACGCGATTGGAAAATATCTACGGTCCAACGGAAACGACGATTTATGCAACATGGTATGGCATTGAGCAGCGTGAGGGAAAAGTGGATCGGGTGTTGATTGGTAAGCCTTTAAGCAACGTGCAGGCGCTAATACTCGATCAGCAAGGAAGACTGCAGCCGATTGGCGTACCCGGAGAGCTATGCATCGCAGGAGCAGGGTTGGCAAGAGGTTACTTGAACCGTGCAGACCTGACAGCAGAGACATTTGTGGCCCATCCATTTAACGCTGGCGAGCGGATCTACCGCACGGGAGACCTTGCGAGATGGCTGCCTGATGGTAACATAGAGTACCTTGGACGGATGGACGACCAGGTGAAAATCCGCGGGTATCGGATCGAGCTGGGTGAAGTGGAAAGCCATCTGCAGCGGCTGGAAGCTGTACAAGAAGCGGTCGTAACGGTGATCAAGAAACATGCAGGCGAACAAGAACTATGTGCCTACTATGTAGCCGATCAAGAACTAACGGCGAGTGAATTAAGAAGCGCTTTGGCACAAGCCTTGCCGAGCTATATGATACCAACGTACTTTGTGCAGTTGGATGAAATGCCGCTGAATGCCAGCGGAAAGATCGACCGAAAAGCCTTGCCTGCACCTGAGGGAAGCATGCAAACAGGTGTTGAATATATAGCGCCGCGTACGGAAGTGGAAGCTGCACTTGCAACGATATGGCAGGATGTGCTGGGACTAGAGAAGGTGGGCGTATTAGACAACTTCTTTGACTTAGGCGGTCATTCACTACGCGCTACAACATTAGTTAGCCGCATTCGTAAAGAACTGAATATCGAACTGCCGCTGCAGGACGTGTTCAAATATCCGACGATTGAGCAGATGGCAAACAGAATGGAAGGCATGGCGAAACAAAGCTTTGTATCTATTCCAACAGCAGAACCACTGCCTTACTATCCGTTGTCATCGGCACAGAAGCGCCTGTACATCCTAAATCAAATTGAGGGTGCAGGGTTGAGTTACAATCTACCGAATGCAGTGATGCTGGAAGGCAGATTGGATCGCGATCGCTTTGAAGCGGCATTCCGAGAACTGATTGCCCGTCATGACACACTGCGTACGAGCTTTGAGATGCAGGACGGCGAGCCAATACAGCGGATTCATGAGCAGGTAGAGTTTGCGGTTGAATATATGGAAGTAAGTGAGCTGGATACGAAAACACTTGTTCGTGAATTTGTTCGCGAGTTTAAGCTGGACACAGCACCGCTGATTCGAGTGGGGCTAGTG
>CAYUSG010000192.1:0-4977 GCA_964447355.1 uncultured Paenibacillaceae bacterium | reverse complement strand
GTTTGAATAGTCCTAAACCCCCTCGCTAGTCAGCACAGCAGCACATATTTTGGCATGGCTAACAAGTGCTTCTTTGAAAGCAATTAATTTCAGATAATTAATTAATGCAGCTGAAATGTTTTGTTCAACTTGAGCCAGTTCATAGCCTGTTGAAAGTGCAATATCCACTGATACATTAATAGAAATTCCTGTAGCACTAACAACGGTTGTATATGCTCCAATTGGTGCAGCACCATCGCCTAAGCCTCCAGCGTTAGGATCAATATAATTCTGCACATCTTGGACGAGCTCAGGAGAGGCAGGCTGCCTATTTGAATCAATGATGATAACTTTCACGGTATTGTCTCCATTCCACAAGGGAATCACACGGGCATCTCCAACGCCTGCAACTTCTTTGGCCCAGTTAAGATAATGTGCCTTATTACCGCTTGTTGCTGGCGTTCTAATCCGCTCATAGTATCTTTGAAGCAGGTCCTCATCTGATTCTGCTTCAAAACCATCATAAGTCGGTTCGGGATTTGTAACTGCCGTAAATCCAGTTAGTGTGACTGGAAACAATGTAATCGTACCGGCTGGCACATTCCCCGATATTCCCGGGACAACAGCCTCAACACTCACTGATCCTGATGCAACAATACTCTTAGTCTCAATTGCTCGAAACTGTATGCCGCCTTCTGTCTCAAATAAATCCCCTGTATTAATTGTACCTGTGCCTGTTAAGGTGACATTTCCTGCAGCATAAGTCTCTTCTCTCCGAACAATGCCTGTTCGTTCCTTTACACGCTGAGCGAGTTCGTCCCCAGTTAGATTTTCGATGCTGAATTTTTCCTCAGCTTCTGTTATCTTTTCGTCAGTCTTAGCAAATTGTTCAGCTGCGGGAGCTAGCGCATCGTAGATGAAACTGCCTGGTCGCTTGTCATGTTCATCTGAAACATCGCCCAGCATTTCGGAAAGTATTTCTTCTTTTGACATTAAACCGCCACCTCCTCACTCGTAACGCCGTAAATGCTATAAACATTAAATGAGACAATCAATCGTGCTGCCCTCTGTTCAAAAGCGAAATTATCTACTCTTGTGATCACATCATTTTTAAGCAATGCCTCTCGAATCATGCGTTCGTATTCCGCTTGAGCAAATGCTGGCTTGAATGTACGGCCTATGAGTGAATGATGTTCACTGCCATAGTTAGTTCCTTGGTAAATGAGGCTATCGTACACGCTCCTAAGTGCTTTCTGTACCCACACTTTGATGTATTCGAGACCAGTGACTTCTACTAATTTTCCATCCACTCTAGCAAAATCATTTGCTGTGAAGTCCCATAAATAAGTTTTATGGACCGTGGTAGATGATGTTTGATCCGTGATGTCACCTGCGTTTATTTCTAGTTCAGTTATTTTAGGCAAAGTCATGATGTGCCCACCACCTTATCAATGACATACCAAATTTTTAAAAATTCATCTGGGACGATGAGGACCTTATCACCGATCTGCAGCTCAGGCTTCCAGAGTAAAGTTTCATCAACCATGCTGCCATTTGTATTCTGGTAACGATTCGGGATTAGATACCCTTCACTATACAGTGTAGGCAGCCGCAATCTATCTTCAGTGAGTACGACACTCGCACCCCACTGCACTTTAATCGGATTAACAGCAACAATTTCTGCTATTCGAGGGGCAGTACTAGGAGGATTTCTGTTCTCTTTCATAAGCTCTGCAATCCGCTTAGCTAATTTGTCAATGCTAACATCCATCTACTTGACCTCCTCTGGAAGCACGAGTTCTAGATCCATCGTGTGAATTTGACTGGCCACGCTGTGCTTTGCGGATAGAATCATGTATCTTCCAGACATCCCAGTGATCGGCTCCGTCACATCTAATAACCTGCCTGCTTTACAATCAATGTCTCCAACCAGTTTCAAAGTATTTGATTCCTGAATTCGTGCTAATCTTTGGAGAAGTATTCGAGAAACTTCCCGGGCTTTCGCTGCATCTTCAGCCTCTATTTTGAATACATCCTCGATCAAACCATATTTCTCTATCAACGCATCATCTTGAGCTATTGCTGCTATTTCATAATTAGCCTGCCCACCTTGTTCGTCACCTTCTATAAGGATTTTAACTCGGTTTCGCATGGATTCTATTGATCGCGTGCGGTCTGCTCCCAGCGGGTTATCCATCACATCAGAAAAAGTAAGATTATCTGCTAAAATAAATGTCCCTTTCACAACAAGGTCCTTCATTTCTTCGAAATAAATCTTACCACTCCGCATCTCAACATTGATGCGTGTTCCAGTCCTCTGCTCATGATGTTTATATATATCCTCAATAATTTCAGCAGGTGATTTTTCTAGGTAGATATCATCAATAGGCGTGTTCATTGGCAAGATATGACCAATTAACAAGCCAAAGTCATTAAGGACTTTTTCAATTGCTTTATCAGCAGCAATGTTATTAAACTGGTACACGCTTTTAGATTTCCCGAGATACCAAGCATAATCATAAACGGTGTACTTGGTTGATTCTCTTCCTGATCTAGATTCGGTTACAATGATGCCGCGATAGACTTCCTTATCATCCTTCTGCAACAGTACTACATCACCTAAATCGCATGGATTTTTTGGATAATAACGTACATCGGACCAAATCAATTCAAACTCCATTACTTCGGTCAGAGATAAATTTGAATCCCATGATATTGACCCTGTGATCGGTGTGATATCATAGGATCTATTTCCATCATTTTTAACAAGGATTAGCCTGAACACTCGACATTACCTCCTTGTACTAGGCAGTGCAAATTCAGTGAATTTCAAAGTGTAAAAGATGTCTCCATCTGTTTTCATGCCATACTGAAAGTCATCTATTGTTACGGCCATGTTGACGACCTTCTCACCTGTAGTATCGACTATAACAATCCTCACTGGGATTCTAAGACTGCGCCATCTTTCGATGGTCTCAACATACTCCATGCCCCACATTTGAGTGTTTTGCAGAAAAGGATAATTGTGATTCGCACTTGGGAAGAATGACTTGATATCAAGGCTGCACAAGGATCGGGTACCAATTCGATTGATGCTCCGCTGCAGGCCATCCACTTGACCGTTATTCCAAGGGCTAGTTACAGAGTATTCTTCTGGCGGCACCGGGAGTTGTATCACTTCTTCATTGTTATTGATGCTTAAATGTACTTGAATCATTGTTTCAACCCCTTACGTTGCATATAAGTGCCGCTCGATGCGTCCAAGTAAGCTGTCAGCAATATCTGTTCCTGTTCTATTCCCTTTTAAGGTGGCCGTATTTGCATTGGCTGCTGAAGTATTTTCGCCAGTAGCTGTTGTGTTTTGATTCAATGCTTGTGTGTTCTCGGACAAGGCTTTTGCAAGTGCCTCTTCCTCTTTGCTTTTCTTGTTGTCCCGCTCTTTCTTTGCTTTATCCACTTGGGCCATGATCGCATCGTCGCTAAACTTTGCGGCACTGAAATCCAATTCCGGAATGATATTCATATCACTTTTCCACTGTGGCTTCACTGCATTGGTTTTTGCACCGCTAAACTCAACCTTCCCTATGCCTCCAAAAGTAAGCTCATCCATAACCGATCCCATGCCCATTGCTTCGGAGACTTCATTTGCTTTACGGATCAGCGAGTTAATACCACCGAGGGCCTTATCAATCATGGTGTTTATCAATCCTATGAAGCTGTTGACCCCGCTCTCTCCAGCTGAAATTATCCCATTCCAAATGCTTTTTCCAGCGTATTCTATGCTGTCCCATGCAAATGCATAAGCCCGAAGCATGAAATTTGCATATTTAATGTAGCCGTTGACAGCCCACTCAGCAGCCCCTACAACTACATTCCACGTTTTCATGCCTGCAAGCTTCACTTGTTCCCAGTTCTTGACGACATAGATCCCCGCAGTAACCAGAATCCCCAATAATGTGATGACGGCACCGATCGGATTCGACTTCATCGCGGAATTTAATCCATGCTGTGCAAGTGTCATAAGTCGAACCTTCCCTGTCGATGTTGCTGTAGCATTCCCGTAAAATGTTGTCCATGTTGCCAGCATTTTCAGTGACTGTGTTTTCAAAACGTTACCGGCTTTAGCTAGAAGAATAGCGGCACGGTAAACCACTAATGACCCGACTACTCCATAAACAATAGGGCTGATGTACGGCCATGTATCATTGATTGCACTGAAAACTGCCAGCGTGCCGTTAAGGACCCTCGATAAATTGTCGCCCCACCGTTGGAATGTTCCATCTTCAGCCATGCGATTAATTGCTACTGAAAGCCCCTCAGTGCTACTCTTTAACTTTGCGAAAAGGCTCCCAGCCCTAATCTCACCAGATGCTGAAACCCCCATCATTTCTGCTAATCCTGTCTTCCAAGTACCGACTAAGGTAGACATCAATCCTTTGAAAGTTCTCGACTGTTTTTCCATCCCACCTTCAAATCGATCGCTCATCAAAGCAAACATCGCTTCATTAAACCTTTTTTGGTCCACGATTTGACCTTGATTGTTAATGATCGTTTGATTTCGGAACATCTCATCAGCTTTTTTCTGGATCATGGCTTTGGTGATTCCGAATTCTTTCATCCTTTCAAGCTCACCTGTTTGAGCATCAGCTACAGCTTCAATTGCTTGCATTAGATCCTTGTTCATAACGGAAGCCATATCACCTATTTGTCGCATTGAAGCTTGAGCATTGATCCCGTAAGCTTGTAAACGAACAGAACCTTCTATGACCTCAGTGGTATCGAATGGAGTGATGTTAGCGAACTTAGAAGCCCACTGCATCATTTCCCCAGCTTTCTTGGTGTCTTTCATTACTGTATTAAGTGTCAATCGATAGCTCTCGATATCACTAGCTACGTTTGTTCCAAGTGACAGTGTAGATGATACCCCTGCAACTCCAAGGACTGCCGCTGCAGCACCTGAAGCTGCTCGTCCATGTAACGGTATGCGTGCCGTCCGGC
>CAYUSG010000191.1:0-5035 GCA_964447355.1 uncultured Paenibacillaceae bacterium | reverse complement strand
GCATGGATCTAGCTCTAAATCGTTCCAGGGTCCATTCCGAACAATCTAAACTATCCATCAAGAACAAATCATAAAGGTGTTGTGCAACGTGCTCATCATATACGAGTGCATTAGCTTCAAAGTTCAATCGGAAGCTGCGGGTATCAATATTCATGGTTCCAACAGAGGCAACCTCTTGATCCACCACAATCGTTTTCGCATGTAAGAAACCTTTCTCATACAGCAGAATCTTGGCGCCAAAGGGCAACAGCTCACTTGCATATGAAAGCGTAGCCGAATATACAAAAGGATGATCCGGTTTATTGGGCAGCATGATTCGAACATCTACGCCAGACAAAAGTGCAATTTTACATGCATCCATAAAGCTGGAATCAGGAATAAAATATGGCGATTGTATAACGATGCTTCGCTTGGCTGACATAATTAATTTCAAATACATATTCTTAAGGTGTTCTATTTCAGAATTAGGTCCACTGGAAATGATCTGAACGGCACTGCTGCCATTGTGTTTGGTTGTTGTGAATAAAAAATCATCCACATCTTTACGTTTTTGATTCGTAGCCTTACTCCAGTCCAGAATAAACCGGCCTTGAATTTGATTGACCGAACCTCCCTTAATTCTTAGGTGAGTATCTCTCCAATACCCCATTCTTTTATTTAAGCCCAGGTATTCATCCCCAACATTAAAACCTCCAATATAAGCCGTTGCTCCATCTATAATGCAAAGTTTTCGATGGTTACGATGATTGATACGAAAATTCACCCATTTTAATAATGAAGGGAAAAATGCCCGTACTTCTCCGCCGTAAGCGATAAGCTCTTCGAAAAAGGCTGGCGTAATACGCCTTGATCCAATATCATCATATAAAATTCGAACCTTAACGCCTTCCTTGGCCTTTTGACTTAACTCGTCCCTTAACTTTTTACCTAGTGGATCCCGTTGGATAATGTAATATTGAACATTAATTTCATGCTTAGCGCTTCTAATATCATCGAACAAAGCATTAAACTTGGACTTACCATCATGAAAAATTTGAACCTCATTGTCTGTAGTTATGAATGCATTTGACGATTTCAAATTTAATTTCGAAAGCTCAGAATATTTGTTTACCAATTGCCCTTGAAGATGAAGTTGCTGCACCTGTTCAGCCGCCGCAGTTTGAAGATATTCACGTTCATCTTCCGTCATATTGTAGAAATTTTTTTGCTTAAGCTGGCGACCGAGGAATATATAGACGAAGAACCCGATGGCCGGAAGAAATAGCAGTACCATTAGCCATGCCCAAGTTGATCCTATATCCCTTCGTTCATTGAAAACAACGATGCCAGCAAGAATAATATTACTTACCGTAATAATTGAAACTATCAATGTAAAAATACGATCAATTTCCAAATGAGCCAACCCTTTCAACAAGCAAACACTAATAATGCAGCCTATTGCTTAATCCCGTTCCATTGAACGTTTAATAATAAATGGAATACAGAAAGCTGCCAATAATACAGCAATGGCAATCAGAAAATGCTTCATCTCGCCCTTTAATATACTGGCCCCAAGAAAATTATAAGCGAATGTGCCTGGAATTATCCCAATAACTGTAGCTCCAACAAAGGAATGAAATTTCACTTTAGAAAGACCTGAAGCATAACTAATCAAGTCAAAAGGAAATCCCGGCAACAACCTTAAGATTAAGACATAAAAAAAGCCCTTGTGTTCAAGCTGCTGCTCTATAAATTTCAATTTCCCCTTCCATTCTTTGCGGAACCATCTATGGCCTATTTTTCGCGCAATAACGAAAGATAGCATCGCTCCGGCGGTACAACCGACCATTGTCAATAGCATCCCCCACACGACCCCAAATGCCAGACCTCCCGCTAATGTCAAGATCGTAGCAGGAAACAATATCAATGGCCTCAAAGTATAAATCACTATGTAAAGCAGCGGAGCCCAAACGCCGAAAGAAAGCATCCATGATCGAATATCAACAGGTGATAACTTCAAATAACTATGGTTAAACCACAGCAATCCACCTATGAACATAAGGGTTATCACGAGCTTCACCATTTGACTTTTCCTCATACTGTACTCCTCTGCCGGGATATTGGCCCCAGAATAAATGAGTTATTAAGGAGCCAATTCTAAATATTATAACAAATCCCATTTCTGGCATCAAATGATACAACGAGGCTTGGTCGCATTATATTCTAGGGTTAAGTTCAATCAGATGAGCCAACATCTTTATGCCGTATATTCGTAAATTCATTGAAATATCGATCCGTCATACTTAAAGTAAATGCAGAGACTTGTGAGATCATTCCTTCTTTCATAGCTTCACGTTCAACCTCCCAGCGTTCCAACGCTTGCTTTCGATAGACTGAATCAAACATGACTGCTTCCTCCTTGTTGTACTGATAGAATTATATATATTCTGGCTATCGAGGAATTGTTTCATACCTGATCCATTGTCTACTGAATAAGAAACCATCACCACTTTTACGACAAAAAAAGCACCAGCAAGAATGAAAAATCATCTCACTGATGCTATTTACTATGGGTCACCCGTTGGATACTTGTGAAACTGCGGTGCTCTCATCATCTCTAGTCTTTAAGATTGGAATAAGAACAATGACACCGATAAGAAATAAGGCTGAAGAAGTTGAGAACACTGCCAATAAATTCGTCATTTCTTTAAACAGACCAGTTAATGACATCGCAATGACCATCATCCCCATAAACATAGGTGTAAGCACACCATTCACACGTCCAATAAAGGCTTGATCCGTGACATTCATAATCAACGTGTTAATTCCAATATGGATACAAGGGAACATTAAACCACTGATCACTTGAAGCACTATAGTGAATGGAATACTTTCAGACCAACCAATACCCAAAGTACATACACAGCTAGTAAGCATACCCGCCGCCAGCAACAGTTGAGGTTTTACTTTCTTAGCGACAGCCATCACTAGTCCGCCTCCGATCAGCATCGCTGCCCCATTGGCCATTAACAACCACTGTAAGAAATCCTTCTGCTGGCCAAGATTCTCTATGGCTATAAAGATCATCATCGGCTGCATCAATCCCACAGCCAAACCAGCGGCAGCGAAGGTGCCCCCTAACGTTCTCAATATTTTATTAGACGCAGCATATCGGATACCATCTGTCATTTCCTTTAGAATATGACTGTTCGCTTCACTTTCAAACTTCTCTTCGTCCTTAGGTAACCGCGCGATGATACATGCTGAACAAAGAAACATTGCACCCATGATCAGTATAGATATCTCAATACCGTAACGTTGATAAATAAACGTACCAATTACGGGGCCAATCACCATAAACACTGCAAATAACGACTGAAACAAGGCCATAACCCCTTGCAGCTGTTCCGCAGGTACATGTCGCTTAAACAATTTCATCGCAGACGGATGCGAGAATTGAGACAAAATGGCCGAGATCAACGTCGCAAAAAAGATAACATGCCACGAACCAAAAATTAACGTCAACAATATAATGAATACTGATATCGCCGAAAGAATATCACACCAGAACATCGTGAGTTTAGGCTTCCACCGATCTGCAAAAGCACCCCCAATAAAAGAAAAGATGAAAATCGGTGCAAATTCGGCCACAGAAATGAGCGATACATAAAGTGGATTATCATCTGTGATATCCGTTACATATAACAAAATTGCAAAATTACGAACCCAGACGCCTAATTGAAGTATCAAGAATGACCCAATAATGATTCGCACGTATTTATTAAATAACAGCCCCTTTGGGGCTTGAGAGCTTGAATCTTGCATTGTTGATTCAGCCTGCTCATCCACTACCATTGTCATGGCTTATTTTCAATCCTTTCGTATCGCATTTCAATCCTTTCGTCTTAAGGTTTGTCATGGTATCCTTTGTCATCATACGGCTGAAGCTGATCCAGCCATTTTTGCTCAAGCTTTGCTAGAGCGTCTTTTTCCTGCATAGGATGTAGGTCTTTCTTGTCTAATACCTCGAGGATTTCAAAATCAAATTGCTGAGCACCATATTGACTCCACTCCGCTTGCAGCTTTTTATTCATATGTGATCCAACCTCAAGCTGAAGTTTCTTGCCATTTATCGACTTAAGATTACGCGTACTGGAAATCCACACCTTATGGTTAGCCTGATTCCGGATCGCATACACACCCGCCTCTGTTTTCATTTCCTTATATTGCGCAACTAAGATGTCTCTGCGGTTCATGTTTAAGCACTTCCTTTCAATTTCTATACATGATCAATCACATTATGAGCTATATAGCACACTTTATCGTAAAATATATCTTGGATTCACTCATAGCGCATTATGAAATTGATTCGTATTATGGTTTTATCCAATAGGCACTGCCATTAGGCTTACGATCTATGAATCCATATTCGACCAAATATCTGCGAACCGTCACATAATCATCGTAAACCTGTTTCAACACTTCATTCAACATACGTTCAGTATAAACAATGTCTGGATCCAAACGGCCCGCAATCTCTCGAAGAACCACAAGCTTGTGCTTTTCCTTCATCTTAAAAGTACTTAATTTACCCTCTAACCCATCAGGAAAATATTTGGCCAATACGTGTTCGCTTTCTTCCTGCGTGACATTATAACGCGCATCAATCATCGTTGCAGATTTGTGCACTTCAATGAACGCTGGCGCATGCTGATCTTTTTCCTTAAGCAGCTCCATCATCGCGAGATAAACCTTGGACTGTCGCTCTTTCTCCTTCAACATATATCGATGATTTCGGATCGTAGAGGCACTGCCAATGCCCATCTCTTGTTGAATAGCTTTATCGCTTTTACCTTGATAGAATAATCTCAGCAATTGATTCTGATGATCTGTAAGTCCAGTCAGCTTCTTATCCAATTGAATCAGATAATCGAATACAGATCCATGGTTCAATGCAATATGCAGCTTCATATATTTCTTTGCATCATAAAACTTATCACCTTCAGGATATATTTCGCCTTGTTCCGTATGTTTGCCACATAATAAACAAGTAAAC
>CAYUSG010000190.1:0-5079 GCA_964447355.1 uncultured Paenibacillaceae bacterium | reverse complement strand
TAATCCTGGCAACCAATACAAGTAGTCATTTTTAGATACTGATTCAGTTTGATCTATGTTTTCCTGCTGGTGATGCCCATTGGAATTATCCTCAATGGTCATAAGATCATCCCTCTTTCCCATAACATATTTAGATACTTCGGCTATTGTAGGATGCTCAAATATATATCGGATCGGAATTTTAACATCAAAATCTTTCTCCACAGCAGCTAATAGCTGCTGCGCCACTAACGAATCCATACCCAATTCAAATAAATTTTGCGACATGCTGACTTGATCCAAATCCAAGTTTTCTTTCAACCAGTTCACCAACTGCATTTCTACTGGATCACTCGGAGCTTTAATTCCCACTTCCAACTCTTGCACTTGGGGTTCCGGCAGCGCTTTTCTGTCAATTTTCCCGTTAGGCGATAACGGTAGTTGATCCACGTAAATGAAATATGACGGAATCATGTACTCTGGCAAGACCTGAGAGAGATAAGCCCGCAATTCCAGCGAAGAGGCTTCTCTTGATCCTATTATGTAAGCACATAACGTTTTACTCGAACCTTCCCTCTCATAAACCGTAACCACCGCTTGCTCTACATGCTCATGCCGCACGAGTTGATGTTCAATTTCGCCGAGTTCGATCCGGAATCCGCGAATTTTAACTTGACTGTCCTTTCGCCCTAAAAAGGTCATCACGCCATTGGGCTCTAACCTAGCGTAATCACCTGTTTTATACAATCGGCCGTATGTTTCTGTTTCAATAAAGGACTGCTCTGTTTTAACCGGATCGTGTAAATAGCCAACCCCTACGCCTCGACCACCAATGTATAATTCACCTTGAATACCAACCGGGCAAGGCTCTAGTAAGCTGTTCAAAACATACAGCTGTTGATTGCCCAGCGGTTTGCCGTACGGGATGCTGGTCCATTCTGGATTAACTTCTTCAATTGGATAATAAACAGACCAAATGGAACATTCCGTTGCCCCGCCCAAGCTGATAACATTCGCATTAGGAGCAATACTGCGCAAGGTGTCTGGCAGATCCAGCGGAATCCAATCACCGCTGAGCATAAATAATCGCAAGCTGTTTGATGTGCTGCGTTGTGACATCGCAATGCAATACATTTGAGCAATGGCCGGCACCGAGTTCCAGATAGTGATGTGCTCCTTCTGCACCAGATTCATCACTGCATCCATATCTCTTTGATCCTGAACTATGAACAAGCTCGCCCCCGCCGCCAGAGCTCCGAACACATCATAGACCGATAAGTCAAAACTATAAGAAGACAACCCTATAAATTTGTCATTCGCATGAACTGTGAACTTCTCGTTAATATCCAGAATTGTATTAACCGCTTGTCCATGACGAATAACCACACCTTTAGGAGTACCAGTACTCCCAGAGGTATAAATCACATAGGCTGTATCCTCAGGTCCTACAGAGACTTCAGGCGCAACAACAGGATATTGGAATACTTCAGCGTCATTATAGGTTTCAGGCGTAACGATTAAACGGCAACCGGCATGATTCATTATGTGCGCCTGTCTGCCCTCGGGATAACTCGGATCAATCGGCACGTAGGCCGCTCCTGCCTTAAGCACGCCAATCATATTGATGACCGTCTCTACTGAGCGCACACCCATGACACCAATGAAATCATTCTTTTGTATGCCTTGTTCTATTAAGTAATGAGCGAGTTGATTTGATTTCTCTTCCAACTCTCGATAAGTGATTCGTTTCTCTAAATCTACGAGTGCGATCTTATCACCCGCGTGTGCCGGACTATCAAACAGTGTATGCAATGTAGTTGGTGCTATTTCTTCTTCAGAGGCATTAAATGTCGTAAGTAATTGGACATCTTCAGCAGGCAATCGGAGTTCAACACTATCTTGTCCTTGTAAAATCTGCTGAAGAACATCATTATACTGCTTAAACATCTTGTCCATCATGATTGATTCCAACCACTGCTCTGCATAATCCCAAGACAGCAATATCTCGTCACCCATTTTCAATACTTGGTGATCCAATAAGACTTGAGGGGTCTGGCTGATTCCATACCTCATTTCACCAAGCTCATTCATGGCGTCGATCTCCTCGTCAAACAGCATGCTCGTAAAAACAACCGGCATAACCGGACGAAGTCCCATTTCGCGGTGCTTGGCAATTTCCCTTACAAATTCCACGCCATCGTAGCTGCGATGATCTAATGCTTTAAATAGCGTAGTCTGCAAATCAGACGCATGCTCCCAAAACGATTGCTTCTTATCTACATAAGCATCAACGAATATTAATGAGGTAAAGTCCCCAATCAGCTGATTCACATGGCTATGAAAAGGAATACGCTGAGATACGGTAACGTTGATGGCTACACTTGCTTGATTGCTCCAAAAAGCCATAACTTGAGCAAAAGCAGTACAAAGCACCGCTGAAGGTGAGACCCTGTGTTTGCTTGCCAAAACTTGCAACTGCAGCCACTGTTCCTGCAGAAGTGTAGTAGATAACCGTTTAAATACAGGTTTAGCAAGTGGATCTCTCGTTTCAATTAAAGGAAGTTCAGGCGCAGATGGGAAGCTCTCTAGTTTACCTAACCAGTAGGCCCGATCGCGTTCGTATCGTTCCGACTGCTTGAATGCTTGAACGTCGTGGATATAGTGATAGAATGTGTATTCAAGCTCGGGCAGACTTAGAGCGGATTCATCGTAGAATTTCAACCAGTCCTGATAAAGCAGATGGATGCTTTGACTATCAACAATAAGCAGATCAATCCCCGAAATGAGAATGCTAGACTCTTCGCTCATTTTGAATGCTTTGAAATGGAATAAGGGCCAAACATGGGAGTCAAACACAAATTGAGACATACGGTCCCGCTCCTTCAGCACCTCTGTCTCTTGTTCTGCTTTAGATAAATGAGATAGATCAACAATCTCCATCTCATAGTGGCAATCTTCTTTCTTCAGTATCTTCTGCTCACCACTATTAAGCACTACCGCCCTAAGCATGGGATGATAATGAATAAGCTTCTGTAAAGCATCGCCTAATCGGTGAGGATTCAATTTCGTATCAATTTCAACATATGAATAACTGGCGACTTTACCTAGTTCTATCTCGTTCTGTCTGCCTATCAGATAGGCTGTCTGAACTTCAGTCAGAGGGAAAGATTGATCCTCGAACATACTGGAACGCGGAGTGGACGTTCGTTTGACAAGGTGCGTCGAATCAATGGATTTTCCTTGGGTACCTGCTTGCAATTGATTATGGACAAAAGCTGCCAATGCAGCGATAGTGCTTAATTCACGTATGTCCTCTAGTTGAATCTCTATGTTAAATTCCGTCTCTATAGCCTGTACTAACTCGGCTACACGTAATGATGTGCCTCCCAATTCATAAAAATCTTGAAACATTCCAATCTCATCTCTCTTAAAAATCCGCTGCCAAATCGATTTCAATGTAGCGATGAGCTGAGATTCATCGGGTGCTTGAACTCCTTTTTCTGTCATTACCGCTGTTTCTCCTATAGATTTTAACGAGGCTATTGTGTCAACAAAATCCCCATTTAGATAGGCCTCTGCAAGCTTAAATCTTTGAATTTTTCCACTGGTCGTCTTAGGTAAGTAACGAGTCGGAATAACCTCGTGTACCTCGATGCCTGCTTTACTAAGCAAATGCTGCTTTATTTTTTGAGACAACGCGAAGAACGATACCATGTCTTTTTTATACACCACGTACACAACGATTTGATCACTATGATGTTCCTCATTAAATATGCCGCAAACGCCCGTTTTGTTAGTTTGAACGCCTTCCACTTCTTCAACAAGTCTTTCAAGATCATGCGCGTAAAAATTTTGACCGTTTACAAATATGACATCTTTTGCCCTGCCAGTTACAATCAATCGGCCATCCCTCATGAATCCTAAATCACCTGTATTTAACCATCCATCCGGTGTAATCAATTGTTGCGTTGCTTCAAAGTTATTATAATAACCGCTTGTTACATTCTTACCCTTAATTTGAATTTGGCCGATCATGTGATCGCCCAAAACCTGATTGGAATCATCGCAAATTCTCACATCACAGTCTTTAACTGGTGTACCTACATCAACAAAAGTAACCGAATCCTCGTCCTTCTCGTGCGATTCCACTATCTCGTCGTTCACATTTAGATGACTTCTTTTTACATGCACGGACTGAAAGACGTCTCCCAATAATGGAAAGGTCACAGCCAAACTGGCTTCCGCCATGCCATATACCGTAAACATTGCGCTGCGTTTCAAACCATACGGTGCCAATTGATCTAAAAAGGCATGACACAACGAAGCCGAAATCGGTTCCGCCCCGTTCAAAATAACGCGAACCGACCTTAAATCCCAGTCGGTTGCTTGCTCCTTCTTAAAATACGACAAAAAATGCTGATAGCCAAAGTTTGGTGATCCCGTTATCGTCACACGATGCTCACTGATTTTCTCCCACCACAACATCGGTCTGCGGATAAACAACGAAGGCGGCATCAAACATTGGTGAATGTTATGAAGCATCGCAGATAAATGAAATCCGATCAATCCCATATCATGAGTCAGCGGCATCCAACTGAGTGTGACGTCATCTGGTTGAAAATCCAATCCTTCTTTGATGGCACGACAGTTTGTGATCAAATTTTCATGAGTCAGCGTGACACCTTTCGGATCATCGGTTGAGCCAGAAGAAAACTGAATGAATGCAATATCAGAGGAAAGCGTGTCATGAATCGTTCCAGGTGTGGAGGAAATAACGATGTCTTCAGTGAATATAACGCGGGACAGCATGTCCTTCGAATGGAATATCGAGGGATGTTTTTCTTTATTTATATACTTCTCTATTTTGTTAAACAATGTCTTATTCGTTAATAATATAGGGGCATTTAAACTCCCCCATATTTTAAGCAATTTCAAGCTATATTCATCATTATTAGCCGGGGTGACTGGCACAGGGATGAAACCTCCCATTAAACAGGCCCAAAAAACGTAAATAAAGGTTTCATTATCTTCGAATTGAAAAACCAATTCTTGTTTCGGCTGCAGGCCTCTGGTTTGAAAATAGTGTAGAATCCCCAGCGA
>CAYUSG010000189.1:0-5132 GCA_964447355.1 uncultured Paenibacillaceae bacterium | reverse complement strand
ATTTACCCACTATACTTTCATTTGAGGGGTACGACAACTATTCTGACACAGGGGGTATCTTATCCACCAAACGATGAAGCATATCGGGCGTGAGTTCTTTCAGACCCATGAACTTCTTTAGTTCTTTCTTCATTCGTAACATACTTTCCGCGCCGCTGTTACTGTTATTCGCAGTAAGGCTTACTAGCTTGGATTGTAGGGTAGCAATGTCCTCATTGTTACTCTGAGTAACCTCTTTATATTCCGCTTCCGTTATTGTTCCACTGGCAAGAAGTTTAATGAAACCCTTCTTTTGCTCTTTCAGCTTCGCAATTTGTCTTGACAATGATTGAACCTGTTTTTCCTCTTGTTTAGCTACCTGTTTTACTTTGAACTCAAGTTGTTCCATGACATCCTTCTCATTGAGTGTAGATGAATAGCGGCTTAAGTCATCAAGGATAACCCTAGTTAGTTCCTTCTCCCTAATGCTATGTTGACTACAAACATGCTTCCCATGCTTATAATAATTTCCGCATACATACCCTTTACGATGTTGGACATACCACAAGCTTTTACCACAATCCGCGCAATACAGGTGGTTGGTGAACAGGTGCTTTTTAGCTTTTGGCTTCGCTTGTTGTTTCTTTCGCCCTTCCATATACCTTTGAACAGCTTCAAAGTCTTCTTTTGATATTATGGCAGGGTGGGTATTCTTAACGATTATCTGCTTCTCTTTCGGTAGTTCATCGCGCCCTTTAACCGTGACACTTTTTGTCGTCTGTCTGAACTGTACCAAGTCACCGATATAATGAGGATTACTTAGGATTAGTTTAATAGACGAGCCATGCCAATATTCCCCTGCATTTTTCTTGCCGATAATCTGAGCAGGTGTAGGCAATCCTTCGCGTGTCAGTGTTCGAGCGATTGCATCGAATCCCTTACCCTCTAAGTACATACGATAGATTCGCTTAACTACGTTTGGCGTGTCATCATCTGCAAGAATCAACTTGCTTTGTTGAAGCCTGTACCCATAAGGCGGAACAGAACCCTTAAACTCGCCTTTTCTTGCTTTACTACTGAGGGCGGCTTTTATTCGATTAGACGTTTGCTGTGATTCTTGTTCATACAACCAAGCATAAAGCCCAAAGTTTTGACTGTTACCCTCTAAGGTGTTAATAGCGTTGTCCATAGTGATAATGTGAATTTGGTTTTGGGTTGCTATATCTCTAATCTGATAGGATAGCCCACCATTCCGCGCAAGCCTTGACAACTCCTTAGCAAGGATAACATCGAACTTCTTAGCCTTTGCATCCTCAATCATACGAATTAGATTCTCACGCTTTGCCGTTGTCCCACTTTCGACATCTATGTACAGATGATGGATGTCCCACTTCTGCTTTTCGATGTACTCATAGAACAAGCTTTTTTGGTTCTCTAGCGACATCTTCTGTTCTTCTTTATCTGTCGAAACACGAATATAAACTGCACATCTCATAGTTACGCCACTCCTTCACTATGAGATGTATTGGCGATACCTTCATTATACTGGAAATCGGCTTCACATTCTATCAACCTGTCAATTTCCGAGTAAATGAGCGCTGTAAATAGTTCTTGAAATGTTACATTGCCTTCGTAAGTACGTTCAATTTTCATTAATAATTCCTCCCTTTGGCGTTTTCGCAGTAACTATCGCGACAAGGGTAGAAATAATTGCGAGATATTATCTAATTTTTATCAACCAATGGTACTCGGGCGGCATAAAGCAACGAAAGTATATCTTATTTCGATTGATACAGTGACAAAGTAAACCTAACCACCCCAGTAAGCCGATACCTTTAAGCGGATATTTATAATGATAAAATCAACCAATTATCACATTAGAAATTTACAGTTACCTCCATGATGTCTCTTAAAAAAGTTAGCTTCGCTTCACTTATGCCTATTGAAGCTGAAATTAGCCTGTAAGAAAAAAATTTCTGATTTCATTTAAAATGTTATGAAATCGTGCCATTTGCTTTTAATAAGACTGAAAGCTTAAGGAAAGGAGGGGCGGCGATGAACAGATATATTTCCGTTCGGGATGTCATGGACATCTTAGGAGTATCTAAGAGCACAGTTTATCAGCTTTGTAAATCGAATGTGCTTCCACACACACGTTTGGGTGGAAACATCCGTTTCAAAGAAGCTGACTTAATCCAGTTCATGGAAGATAACAAACAAGGAGGATGTTAAAAATGGATAAGTTCATTGGAAAGCTTTACTCAGTAGCAGAAGTCGCTGAAATGATGAGTGTAGACGTTCGTACGGTTTATCTTTGGCAGAAGGAGAACAAACTCCCTGCACTCAAACTCGGTGGTTCGACATGGCGCATCCGTGAACAGGACTTAAAACTGTTCATACTGGATGCTATCGAAGAAGGACGAAATTAAAGGAGGACGAGCACATGAGCGGAAACAATGACAATCAACAAAGCTTCTTTACGGCTGAGGAAATCGGGCGGTCACTTGGCACAACTCCTGAGCAGGTAAAAAGGTTTACACAACGAGGATTAGCAACCTTCATACCTGCCAACTCCCGAACCTACTCAAAGTATGGGTTCAGGGTATGGGAAGCCGATTTACTGGCGTACTTCGACTGCAAGACGTTTGACGACTTCCGCAAGCTGAAATATCAAGGTTACTAACAGGTGGGGCGTATGCTCCACTTTTTCCTTATAGGAATAACAAAAATGGTTGTTCACAATACATTAATTATCTAAAGATACTTACTCGTAATTGTTTCAATATTTTTTCATGCCTTACATACCTGTAAAGCCAACCTGAGACTTCACGAAGTGAAGGCTCGGGAGGGCATGAGAAATGTAACGACACATAAAGAAAAGCCCTCCTAGCGCTAATAGGAGAGCATCAAGAAGGACGTGAAGTTATGAATGTTACTAAGGATAAGCTAAGACTTGTTACGTCTCTTACCGCTGAGGAAATCAATCGTATTAAGTCGCTGTTCCCTGCTAAACGCCATAACCCCTATTTCCATTATAGTTACTACAAACGTAAACCGAACCCATTTACGTTATTGATTCATCCGAAAGAAACCTATGTTTTGAGGTACTATAACACAATGCTTTCCTTTAACCCTGCTAGCCCATCGCTCGAAGCTTTGAAGATATTTAATATGATTGAGTATGAGCGATGGTTAGTCAGCCGTTTGGATATAGCATGTGACTTCCCTACATCTTATGAAGATTGTTTCTTATTACCTCCACCAACTAACCTTAAAATCATAAGAAAAAAATCATCTTTGTATTATGGGGCGGTCAACTCAGTTTGTTCAGTATGTCAGTACAATAAGCAAAAACAATTAAAGGAAGTACATGGGATTCATTCAGAGCCATTGACGAGAATTGAGTTCCGTTTCAAGCCCAAGCTTAAACCTATAACAGAATATGGACGGCAGGACTTTATTAAAATGAAGGACTTCCATTTCGTAACCGACACACGAGAGTATACTAATCTTCGTTGTATATTAAAGAGCCTGACCAATGGAAAACGAAAATGGAGAGAACTCGACCGAAAGGACAGACAAAGGATAACGAAGGCGGTCAAGGAAAGTACAGTTGATATGCTTGAGTTGTTCTTGCATTGCATTGAGGGAGATTTAGACGGCTTTATGCTTGATGGTTTATCCTGTCCTTCTTTATTGAATGAACCGCTTCAAGCAGTATAACATCAGTCTGAACAAATTATTACCTTCTCAGACGCTCACATTCAGCTTTTCAACTTCCGATATATATAGATGTACCCAGTGGCTAGTGTTCAAGCAAAGAGCCGTTAGGGGAAGTTTATGCCCGTCAGATGCGCGAGAAATTTTCTTGAATATCGACTAGACGTAAATAACCGCCCTTTTATGGGCGGCTAGTCTTCTACATTGCTATACACGTATCAATAATATGATTTGCTATCTGTATTACCTCGTTTTCAATTTTTGAGTTAGACATATTATTAAACTCGTAAATAGTAAATGTCTCCCAACCCTTATTTTTAAGTAACTCACTTTTTATAGAATCCCTTGTAATGTCTTGATGAAAATATTCCCCACTATATTCGATTGCGAACTTCCTCACAGTATTGGAGTTCAAATCGAATACCACTACTGGTATGTCAACCTCTTTTTCTAACATAATACTCCATTCGCTGTACCCCACAATAACTTCTAAGTAATCAATATGATTATTGATTAGTCTTTTTTCAATTGTCTCTTTAAATATCTTTCTTGCAAGATGCTGACTATTAGATGCACCATAAGATTTTTTTATTGTTTTCCTAACCTTTCTAAGAATTTCATCATATTGTATGTCACCTTTTTTAATCAGTGTTTTTCTTGCTTCTGAAAGATTTCTCGAGATACCATAGTGTTTTAACTTTGAATGGATAGCATCAGCGGAAGTACCAAATAATGGGGCAATAGCGTGAGTACTCAAGCCTTCAATTACATACTTTTCATATAGATAATCTCGTAACTCCATATTAGCTTGTTCGTAAAAAATTTTTTCTGCATCTTCAAGTTTTCTTCTTCTTTTAAATGTATTAGGGAATAGAATATCTTGTTTCTTATATTCTTGCTCCTTAATAATTTTACGGATATGAGTAGAATATTTAAGACCAAGCTTCCTTGCTATTTCTGAGGGGGATAATTCTTCCTTCATTAAGTCCATAACAACATCTACAAATGGTCTTCCATACTCTAATGCAATATCAGTTGGTGTCTTATCATAATTACCCACTCGTTTTCTGTGTGCTAGTTCATTTAAACGTGCTTCATAATTATCTCTTGAGAATCCGTACTCTTTAAGCTTTTTCAGTATTGTGGATGGTGTACAACCAAATAGTGGTGCAATTTCAGGAGAGGACTTTCCTTCTTCAACGTATTTTTGGTAGAGGAAATCTTTCAGTGACTTTCCTGAAATCTTAAGGAACAATTCCTCCGCTTCTTGAGTGGACCTTCCAACTTTAAATAAATTTGGATACAAAACACCAACTGAGTTTTCCAAATAGTTAATCCCCCTCATCCGATATAATATTGTTTCATCGTTTATTATAAATAAATTTGTTATTTTTTTCAAATAAAAAAGAGGGAATAACCCCCCTTTTCTAAAT
>CAYUSG010000188.1:0-5171 GCA_964447355.1 uncultured Paenibacillaceae bacterium | reverse complement strand
GATTGAAGCACTTTTTTCTATTGCTAAGAAGACTTACTTTCGAAATTCAGGATTATTTCTTTTGACACAGATTTGGAAACAGCAATTACTGTAGATGCAAATGGCGATGTATGGGTATGGGGAGATTGCAAAGATTATGTATGTGGTTATGAAAGTGAATCTGACTTGACTGCTCCAACAAAAGTCGAAGGTATACCTAAAGCCATCCAAGCAAATCTAACATACAATACAGCAATGATTGTTGGTGAAGATGGTTCTTTGTGGGGGTGGGGTGAAAATGTTTATGGTAAAATGGGTAAACATAGACAAGTATTGAATGTAGTTAAAACGCCTGCACAACTCTTATCTCAAGACGTAAAATATATTGCAAATTCAGATTACGATACAACATTTGTTATTTTGAATAACGGAAAAATGTATTCTGCAGGATATGATAATCAACAACAACTTGGACGAAGTGGTGAAGAAGATCATTATTCATACAGTTTTGGTTTAGTTAATGTAAGAGATGCAATGAGACATGTAGGAAAACCTATTTTAGACCTTGCAGATACATTGAAAAATCAGCAATGGAGAAATGGTTCAGAACGTTATTTTATAGAAGTTAGAGATTCAAGAATTGAGGACAGAGAAAAATACTTAGCGGAACTTTCCAACATTCTTCACGAGAAAAACATAAAGTTTGTTGGTGCAGGAAGTAGCGAGTTAAACAAACACACTATTGAACAAATCATAAGCTCCAATAATCATCGAGGGATATTTTTTGAAAGCGATGACTTAACAATATTGATGAACAAAATATCTACTTATATTTTGAAAAGAAATCCAATTGATGTGGTTTTGCATATTGGAAACACATCCCAGGACGAATTTCAAGAAATCAAACAAAAGTCTGAAGACATAGTGAAAAAAACACTATCATCGTATGGCATTGAAGCAAATATTGTAGTCACCGACGGCGAACGAATAACAGAAAATAGATTATTTTACATGTATGGAGACTATTTGCATAGATATGACCCACTTTCTGATACAACCACCAAACTCAGTGACATAAAAGCTTACAAACCTATGTTAGTAGGATATAAAATTTACTTTATCAATACTAGTGGATATTATTATTATGATTTGTTGCGTGATAAAACAGTCCAATTATTGGCAACACGTATTACTAGTCCACAATATCACCATTATGTATTCGATAAATATGGTACTTTATATGTGCAAGATAAAATAGATAGTGAAAACAACCTTATCTTAAAAAGAGATCCAAATACAGGCGTGTTTACAGAAATATCCAACATGGACGAAGATGACTTTGAATATTTTGGTGTGACGCCAGATGGAAATATTTATTGGGTGTATGAAGAAGAAGATTCTGGGATGGATGAAGATTATCATATCATCACTTATGATGTTGATGCAGACGATGTTGACCATATAGTTGAACTTGAAGAAATAGGTCGTGTAACATTGAATGCAAATGGTTGTTTGTACACAGATGAAGATGCTTTTGCATCTTTTAGAAACACAAATTCATATGCAGGTGCATGGAAATCTGGTGTGTTTTGTGAAACTATTGATCCAGAAGATGAGTCTGCTGTTCATTTTTCAGGTGGAGAAAACATAGTGTTTTACATCAGTAATCCTGATGATTCAGATGATGAACATGGGTTATTTTATACAGACTACAAAACAGGAGTATACAAAAAAATTGATTCTTACAATGTAACAATATTAGCTGCAACACCAGACAACAAGTTGTACTATAGGAAAAGCGGTGTCAACTATATGTATGACAAAGCAACCGATACGAAGACGGAAATAGCTTCAGTCTATGGCGGTGTGGAATATTTCGGATGGACCGATACACGCAGAGTAAAGCAATACACCATGCTAGAATCACTTGAGAACACAACTTGGCGCAGTGAAAGTGATAAATTCTATGTGTATATGAACGACAGCACATTAACTGAGCTGAATGATGAAGCAGATACCTATTATATTGAAGATGAGCTCGCACGAAAAGGAATTACGTTTGTGGGACTTGGCACGCCTTCCAATAAAGCACAGATTGAAGGGTTTGTTGATAAACAAGGCTATGGCACTTATATCAATAACACGAATCTTGATGCAGCACTAGCTGATTTAACGACTTATCTTATTGGAAGTGCAGGGTTGCGGTTGCACGAAGCAAGCGGGACCTTAGCGATGTCATTTAACGAAGATATTGGGATGTATGAATCTGAGGAGATCGAGTACACCACGAATTATGAGGATGTGGAAAATGACTCGCTTCACGATGATGAATGGCGGTTCGATCATGATCCCACATACTATGAGAACAGCTTTGTTTCCATTCCGAGCTCTGGTAATCCGATTGAGGACCCAATTACCAAGTTTAATTTGCCGGGTAAATACACTATTGTTTATAGAGCTCAAGATAGTCCGCATCCAAACGCCCGTTTTTCGGATTATCGGAAATGGAGTGACAGCAGTGCGGTAAAATTGGTGCTTTATGTTCACAGAAAACCGATAGCTAAATTTACAGCTGCTTTTGAACCCGATCCATCCAGTTCAGTCTATCATGTGACGATCAACGAAAGCTCGTATGATTTAGATCGGCAGTCGCTTGGAAATCAAGGTATCACCGATTGGGAGTGGAAATGGAAGAAGATTTCGGATGTCGAATGGACCGAAGGCATGATTCCGAGCACTGTACCTGCAGGTGAGAACTATATTATTTCTTTACGAGTGAGAGACCTGGATGGGGCTTGGTCAGATGAATACATGAATACCTATGCTACAGATGGGAAAAACCAAAGACCTGTTGCTTTATTCACAGTTGCTCCAACGGTCATAACGAAAAGCCAAACCTACAGCATAACGGATCTTTCATATGATCCTGATGGCGACCCGATATCTGAATGGTCATGGACCGTGAAAAAGGATGGAGAACCAATTTATGCATCGCGTATTACGCCAACAGCTGCAGCGATTAAGAATGCAGCAACAAACCATGGATTAGAAGTTACAGGCAGTTACCAAATTTCACTTAGGGTGAAAGATTCGCCGCCTTCTTCTGTAGCTGAGTGGTCGGCGCCATATACTCAAGGGGTAACCATTACGAATGCGGTACCGGTCGCTGCTGTAACGTATCCATCTTCGGCAGATGTAAATCACCCTACAATCAGTACGACAGCAAGACCCGTTATTAGGTGGACACAAACGGACAGTGATCCTGGAACAACATTTACGGGGTATCAGGTACAGATACTAAATAAGGACTTAACTACCATTATTCTAGATTCGAGCAAGCGTGCTCAGAACACATCATCAACTACACAAAGCTGGAAACCTTCATCGGATTTACCTGATGGAACTGTGCTTGCAGTTAGAGTGCAGGTAAAAGACGATCAGGATGAATGGTCGGTGTGGTCATCACCGAAATTCATAGAAATGAAGTTAAACAGACCGCCGACGGCTGATTTTGACTGGTCTCCGAAGCCGATATGGGAAGGGGATCAGGTCCAATTCACGAACTTATCCATAGATCCGGATGATAATGCATTGAACTATCAATGGAACATCACTCCACCTTCGGGTTCCAGCATCCATACAACGCAAGTTCATCCAACCTATCGTTGGATACAGCCAGGTATATATCAGGTAAGTCTTACCGCATCTGATGGTGAAGTGTCAGACACTGTCACCAAAAGCGTACATGTACAGGCTCTAACGCTAACTGCAGAAGTACAGCATACACCGGAATGGAAAGAAAATCATGATACACTAGGACATAACACAAGTGTCAATCCGAAAGATTTTTACTCTGGTGAAATTTTGGTGGTACAAGCCCAAAGTTCGCCGGCGGAAGTTAGCAGCTTAACGGCTTGGTTGAATACTACGGCAAAGGACGGCACAAACATAAAGGTGAGTTCGGACTTAGATGAAGTTTCCGCCAATCACTATAAGGGTGAGTTGTTTGACGAACAGTTCTTATCATTAACAGCGGGATTGCCAGAACAAGTGATTGATATACATTTTGAGATTGTTTATGCTAACGGGATTAGGAAGCAGACATCTGTTCCGATTCGAATCATTGGTAGCGTCTATGAATCGGTGGGTGTTCATCGAAGACAATAATGTATCATTCATGCTTCATTGCAAATGATAGATCGGGTTGATATTAGCTAATAAGATAATGCCAGCCAGCTTGCATTTTGTCGGTTTTAATCGTATAATATTTAAGCCATATGTCTAGCGTCGGCATGAGTCCGACGCTTATTTTTTGGTCATATCGTAAAGCGTTATGAAATGGATTCAATGATATATTAATAAATAAATCCATTTGATCAAGCTCTATGTTGCATTGTAAGCTTCATGGCGCATGATGAAATGGGTTTAACTTTTCGCTAAATGAAAGGAATCGAGAAAACCATGCATGAGAGAACTCAAATTAGAAACATAGCGATTATTGCCCACGTTGACCATGGCAAAACCACCTTGGTGGATAAGCTGCTTCAACAGTCTGGTGTGTTTCGCGATAACGAAGCTATTCAAGAAAGAGCGATGGATTCCAACGATATAGAGAGAGAACGCGGTATTACGATCCTTGCCAAAAACACTGCGGTCAACTACAAAGAATTCTTAATCAATATCGTAGATACACCCGGGCATGCTGATTTCGGCGGTGAAGTAGAACGGATCATGAAAATGGTTGATGGGGTATTGCTTGTTGTGGACTCTTTCGAAGGTTGTATGCCCCAAACCAAATTTGTTTTGCGCAAAGCATTGGAACAAAATTTGACACCTATTGTGGTTGTCAACAAGATCGATCGCCCCAATGCACGTCCTGTAGAAGTGGTGGACGAAGTATTAGAACTGTTTATAGAGCTTGATGCGAATGATGATCAGTTGGATTTTCCAGTTGTTTATGCGTCCGCATTACAAGGAACAGCGAGCTTAGATCCACACCAGCAGTCTGATAACATGCAGGATTTATTCGATACGATTACGAATCATATCCCTGCACCAACCGAAAGTGTTGAAGAGCCGCTGCAATTTCAAGTGACCTTACTAGATTATAATGAATATTTGGGTCGAATCGGTGTAGGAAGAGTAAACCGCGGTATCATTCGACAAGGTCAAACTGTTGCAGTGATTCAACC
>CAYUSG010000187.1:0-5203 GCA_964447355.1 uncultured Paenibacillaceae bacterium | reverse complement strand
ACTATACATAAACAGTTTGTATTTCACTTGAGAGTCAATTTCATAATGAGCATTTACAAATGGTAGGTGGTGAGTGAGTTAACTCACTCGGCAAGATGTAATTTTATAAAAGTATTGAAATTCGGGGGGCTAATGATGCTAAAACAGTTCAATCAAGAAATTACAGAGGTTGTAAATCAAAGTATTGCTAAAACCATGGGATTAGACGAGAGCGAGATTCAATCCACGCAATTATTATCCAATGATCTAGGTATGGATTCAATTGATTTTTTGGATATTCTTCATGGCATTGAGAAAAGAATGAAGATTCAATTACAGCTTGGTGATTTTGCTGATTATGTTCGTGGTCCATTATCGGAAGAAGAATTTAGGGATGATAACGGTGTAATTACCCAGTCAGGTAAAGCTCAAATGAAACAGATGTTCCCGCAATTAAATGTGAACACCGAAATGCATACTAGACATATTTTTCAAATTTTATCTGTCGAAGACTTTATTGTATTTATCGAACATATGAAAAAAAGAGAGGGATAGCAGATTGTCAGGCATTAACGTCTTGGGTAACGGCGTAGATATAATATCCCTAACTAAAATGCATGATTTTGTGACTTCGAATGCTGACTCATTACATAAATATTTTACAGAAAATGAAATAAACTACTGCCATCAGTTTAAAGAAGGCTTACACCATTTAGCTGCAAGGTTTGCAGCTAAAGAAGCTGTACTCAAAGCGCTGGGAATTGGGATGCTGGACATTAATAGTTTAACAGAGATAGAGATTTATCATGATGTAGGTGGGAGACCGAATGTCAATACTTCAGGAAAAGTAAAAGAATGGTGCAGAGTTAAACAAGTGAACACGATCTTGATTTCTTTAAGCCATTGTACTGATTATGCTGTCGCCCATGCATTAGCTATATCTCAATAGTGGGGAGGGAAATTTGTGGATGAAGCAGGTTCCGGTTCATCGATTGTCGTTACGGGTTTAGGTCTAAATACTTCAATAGGAAACGATGTGAACTCGTTTTGGAATTCTATCAAAAACGGCAAGAGCGGTATTAAAGAGGTGCAAGGCATGGAGCTTGAGGCATGCAATGCAAAAATTGGGGCTCAGATTGATACGTTCTCAAAGGAATATGAAGAACTTTTAGCTGGTAACTGGAATGATCGCGGTCTTCAATTAACTTTATCCGCACTTAAACAAGCGGTGGAACATTGTCGCTACAACTTCGATGCAGAGTTGATCGATAAGAAGAAGGTTGGAGTTGTGATTGGGACATGTTCTGGTGGCGTATATAGTGGACAGAAGTGGATATGGAATTATGTTCACAATGGTGTGCAGCATGCTGATCCTCAAGATGTTCTTCAATATTATTACAATACGGTCTCGGAGATGGTTAGCTGCGTTCTAGAAGCTAAAGGTCCAGTGATGACCATTTCAACAGCTTGTTCGTCTAGCAACAATGCCATAGGATTAGCTAGCGATTTAATCGCTTCGGGAAAGGCTGACATGATGTTTGTCGGCGGTTATGATCCACTTACGGAAACGGTCTATCATGGATTCAATTCAGTAGATGCATTGGATTTGAATCCATGTAAACCTTACAGCGCAGATCGAAAAGGATTGACGCTAGGTGAAGGTGCTGGAATTATTGTTCTTGAACGGAAAGAACATGCGATGAAACGGAAAGTCTCGATGCTTGGACAAGTATTGGGGTATGGCTTAGCGGCTGATGGCTATCATCCTACAGCGCCTCATCCTGAAGGCAAGGGAGCTGCCCGTGCAACTACTATTGCATTACGACATGCCAATATTACACCGACAGATGTAGATTATATAAATGGTCATGGGACAGGAACGACATTAAATGATGTATCTGAAACCAATGCAATTATAGCTGCGCTAGGAGATGAGGCATTCCAGATTCCAGTCAGCAGCACAAAAGCAATGACAGGTCATACGCTTGGTGCTTCCGGGGTCATTGAAGGGATTGCTACCCTATGCAGCATGAACGATGGTTATCTTCCACCTACTATAGGTCTTCATAAGCAAGATCCACAACTGCCGTTAGATTATGTTCCTAATGATTGCAGAGCCAAAGAAGTGAACATTGCCATTTCGAATTCTTTTGCATTCGGCGGCAACAATGCAGTCGTTATTTTTGGAAAACCTGAGATACACAGGGAAAATAAACAATCAAATCACAATATTGTCATTACAGGAATAGGGGGAGTTACGCCTTCGGGTTCCATTCAACAGCATTTTTGGAAGAGTCTCATGAATCCATCTGATTTTACTACGGACATAAACACTGATAAGGGTAAGATCTATGGGACTCGGAAGGTTGGGAAAATAAATATTAAAGAGGTAGAGCAGCATTTTAATCGTAAAGAGGTCCGCAGATTAGATCGCAGCGGAATTATCTCTTTATTTAGTGTGCAGCAAGCATTGGAACAAGCCGGAATTGAAATGGGGAAGGTCAATAGCGAACGAATAGGCATCGTATCAGGGCATGCATTTTCTGCATTTGAACATTTTATTGAGCTATATCGACCTGTATTAGAGAAGGGTCAGAGAGTTAGACCTTCTGTATTTCCAAACTCTGTATATAACGGGACTGCGGGTTACATTGCTGCTCAATTTCAGTTGCTGGGACCCACTTCTACATTTAGCGGAAATCAAGCTTCCTCCGCGATGGGCTTAGTTCAAGCCTATGAACTGCTAAGGAAAGGTGATGCGGATGTGATGGTAGTCTTGGGATCTGATGCCATTAGTGATGAATTTTTGGATGCATTAAGCTGTACGGGAGTTCTTTCTAATGAGATGCCAAGACCTTTTGATAAGGATCGTAAAGGCGTTTTGGCTTCTGAAGCGGGAGTTGCTTTAATTTTGGAAACGGAAGAGCATGCCAAATCAAGAGGGGCCAATATTCTGGCGAGACTTTCAGATTATGCCATACATTCTGATGCCAAAATCCCTAATTCACAAATGGAGAATCCGGATGGCATTTTTAATGCAATGCATGATTTAACTAGATCTATACCCAATGAGAAACCTGATTATATTTTCACATCTGCAGCTGGAAGTATGGATGATAGAGTCGAAGCTCTAGCCATACAAGCGTTGTTCGGCGAAGACTTCAACCATTTTACTGCGATTAAATCGGCAATTGGCGAAACGTGGGGAGCCTCTTCTTTATTAAATGTCGCAGCATCTATTCTATCAATGAAGCATGGGGCAGTTCCGGCTACACATCACTTTATCCATCCTGAACAAGACATAAAGGTTACTCCCATATTGGATGCAAAGACTGACCCTTCCATACATCATACCCTCGTTAATTCTGTGAACTCAGGCGGAACTAACTTTTCATTCTTAATCGAATCCTATCATGAGAATAAGGAGAACTGAAATGTATACATCTCAAATTATTGGAACAGGTTCCTATTTACCCGGTGAACCTATTACCGTTGAAGTATTAAAAACGATTATAGGAAGTATTGCATATGATCTGGTCGATGCCTTAGGTGCGCACAAACGTTATTGGGCAGTGGATCCAACAACAGGTATTGCGAATGAAACGAATACGGATATGGCGACTAAAGCGGCCAGTTTGGCATTACAGAATGCGGGAATAGACGCCAATGAAATCGACATTATTATCAGTGTGACAGCAACACCGGATTATTCATTACCTGCAAATGCCCCCATCATTCAGGAGAATTTAGACATTAAAAATTGTGCGGCCATTGAACTAAGAGCGGGATGTAATGGTGTTGCTCAAGCTATAGCTATTGCAGACCAATTCATACGAACGGGTTACTATAAGACAGCCCTTATTGTAGGGAGTGAATGCACTTCAACCTATTCAGTTCCAGCTTATATTGAAAATGATGAAAGTTTATCAAAAAATGACTTGTTAAACTTTGTTATGTTCGGGGATGGTGCAGGCGCTGCTATTTTAAAAAGGACATCAAACTCAGACGAGCCAGGCATCATAGATTCATATCTAGCATCTATAGGTACTGGGATCAAGCCCGGATTTGTACTATCCTCTGGGGGGTCGAAGCATCCATTGAATAAGGATGCCGTGGTCCAAGGGAAGCATCGGTGGGTTCACGATTATAAGGCGATTGCAGGTATGGATGAAAAAATGGCCTTCGAAGCTATGAATGGATTGATTAGTAAAACTGATGTGAAAGTCGATGACATAAAGATGGTGATCGTTCCTCAAGCGAATTACAAAAGAATAAAAGAAGGGATATCATCAGAAGATAATCCATTTTCAGCATTTGAAGATCGTTTTTTCTTAAATGTAGATTCTGTTGGCAATACGTCTGCAGCAGGTGTACTGATTGCCTTAGATGAGGTGAATAGAACCGGATTACTACAGTATAACGATTTATTTATGATGGTCGGTGCAGAATCCTCGAAATGGTTATGCGGTGCCATTCTATTGAGATGGGCGATAAAATCATGATCAACCCGCAAACCGTTAAACATACAAGCATAGTTCAAGGTGTTTCGCCGTGGACTGTTATCAGTATGGCGTGTGTAGTTACGATGGTAGGTTCTCTTGAATCATTAAAATTTTGGCCGTATGCTCCCTATCTATGGGGGCATGCGTTTCTTTGTATCATCATACCTTATATATTCCGGTTCTCAGAACCTTTGAACGTAAAACCAGTCCTTTCCAAACGAAAAGGCCTGAGGGTTGGCATGGTGTTAGGTATAGCCTACATCTTCATTTACTTGGCAACCTACTTCGTATTATTTAATTGGCTTCAGGGAGCAGACACATCTAACTTATGGAGTGTCATGCGTGATATTTTTCAAGCAAGTGTCAGTCGATATGGATTTTATTTTACTTGGATTGCAGCGTTTTTGTTATTAGGCGTTTGGGCACCCATTGGCGAAGAGCTATTTTATCGAAAATTTTTATTTAATGGAATGAGACAACGATGGGGATTTATGCTTGCTGCGTTTATTTCATCCTCATTTTTTGGACTGCGTCATTCATTACAATTGCTTTATCTATTACCTGCGCAAGCCTATCCCATTATATCTGGGATGACTTATTTTTTATGGGCAGGTGCGTTCGGATTTTTATTCGCGTGGATCTTCGAGAAAACGGGCAGCATTAAAATTCCTATGATCATTCATGGGTTAAATATTTTATGGTCTCCTATCGTTATATATATG
>CAYUSG010000186.1:0-5209 GCA_964447355.1 uncultured Paenibacillaceae bacterium | reverse complement strand
GTATTACTGACCATTAACGGGATTGCTGCTGGGCTAAGAAACACAGGTTGATCATCCGCTTATTCAGACAATATCTAAATGTAATTAACACCTTAGAATGATAAGCCGATGAGTCGCTGCAGAGCGGCTTTTCGGCTTTGTTTTTACAATTTACCAGTCTAAACTGGGGGAATTCATGTGGTGTCGGTCGAACAAAGATTAGCTAAGCTGGCCTCTAAAGGGGACCGTTCCGCTTTTGAACAGCTTGTTGATCTCTATAAAGAAAAAATCTACTATCTCGCTTATCGAATGTTAGGCAATCGTCAAGAATCTGAAGACGTTATCCAAGAAACGTTTCTTCGTGTATATAAAAATTTTGACCGGTACGATCATAACCAGAAATTCTCCACATGGATCTATCGCATTGCAACCAATTTGTGCATAGATCGGCTTCGTAAGCGAAAGGCAAGCTATTCGCTAGATGCCGAAATAGGGGATGGAGACGGTATGGACGGCTATGATCGGTTAACCAGTGAAGAGCCTACACCTGAGAAACAGCTTATGATTTCGGAGACACAATCTCACATTCGAAACGCAATAGATAAACTCCCTGAGAAATATAAATCGGTTGTTGTCTTGAGATATCTGCATGACCTGTCATTGCAAGAAATCAGTGATATCATGGACATGCCTGTGACAACGATAAAGACCAGGATACATAGAGGGAGAGAAGCCCTACGGAAAAAATTAAATTTTGAACAGCTCGCCCATCATTAAAAAAGTTGAAACACTTTGGATCAGCAAACGTATGGTATAAGACGAGTAGAATTTTGAAGCTAGAGAAAGGTGTGGCCTCTGATGCATTGCCAAGAATCCATTTCTTTAATGCATGAATATTTGGATGGAGAACTGTATGGCTCCAGTCTGTCTAAACTGAATCAGCATGTTGCGGCGTGTGATCGTTGCAGGTCACATATGAGGCAGCTGGAACAAACCCATGTTTTTATGAGCGCTTGGTCTACACCACGCTTGCCGGACAATTTAACACAAACCATCATGCAAGTTCTGCCTCCAGAGAAGAAACAATCCCGATGGATTCGGGTAATACGAGAGCATCCCGCGGCTTCTGCTGCAGCTTTTTTCTTGGTTATTATGTTGAGCAGTTTTATGACTCTATGGAATTCAGATACGGAACTGATGGTCAAAGGATCTGACCTGGACCAGGTCATTATTGAAGGGCTCCAGGTTACAGTGACTGCAGGGCGCACCGTTCAGGGGGATTTGGTTGTAGAGAACGGCGAGATCCAAGTATTCGGCAATGTGACAGGTAATCTTGTCGTTATTGACGGAAGCTACAATTTAGGTTCCACAGCGCTTATAGCGGGTGAGATTAATCATATTGATGAAGCATTAGACTGGCTTTGGTATAAGCTAAAGGATTGGTTCAACGAATAACATGAGTGGGCGGATATGTTTACTATTTACTTGATGACCTTATGAATGAACCTCCTCGCGTTTGGTAAAATGTGGGGAGGTTTTTGAGTGTGGAACATTCGTGTTACCCCAAAAAATGTGATATGATCAATGTAATTGGCTTGTCCTTTAATAGGTAGATGGGGGAAAGAGATGGGCTTCATAACTGACATTACGATCTATGATGTTATCGATATTTTAATCGTCACTTACGTGATTTATAAATTAATACTGTTAGTCCGCGGAACCCGTGCCATTCAGCTGCTAAAGGGTATTTTTGTGGTGGTTGTAACGTGGGCTTTGAGCATTTGGTTTAATTTACATACACTGCAGTGGATGATGAATCAGATGTTTACGTTCGGGTTGCTGGCGGTCATTATTATTTTCCAGCCGGAACTCAGAAGGGCCTTAGAACAATTAGGCCGAGGGAAGCTCTTCACCCGCTATTCTGCAGAGGACCAGGAAGTTACGCATCGAATAAGTGAAATCTTAAAAGCCTCAAATTATATGGCCCGCAGGAAAATAGGGGCCTTAATCGTCTTTGAGCGTAATACGGGACTGAATGATTATATTGAATCTGGCATTTCGCTTCATTCATTGATTAGTTCGGAACTGTTAATTAATATGTTTACACCCAACACACCGCTTCATGATGGAGCAGTCATTGTAAGGCAGAATCAGATTATGGCTGCAGGCTGCTATTTGCCTCTATCCGAAAACCCGTTTATTAGTAAAGAATTAGGAACGAGGCATCGAGCTGCAATTGGAATCAGTGAGGTTTCTGATGCTATTGCCATTGTTGTTTCTGAAGAAACCGGGCAAATTTCGCTCGCCATTAACGGCCAAGTGGTGAGAGACATAAAGGAAGAATCGCTTGTATCGAAGCTCTTCGAAGAATTGAAATCTAAGCATGGAACGAAGCATAGATCTCCATTATGGAAATGGAGGGGAAAGTCAAATGGATAGATGGCTTAATAATATTACAGTGGTACGGATTATTGCCCCAATTCTTGCCATACTGTTGTGGGCGGTGGTTCATTTTGATGAGAATCCACCGACGGGTTCAGCTTCTTCACCGATCCAAACGATGCCAATCTCTAATGTTAAAGTTACGTTAGAAAGTCTGGACACATCTCAATTCAAAATCAAGTCAATGGATCCTGCTTTAGTTAATTTGACACTAACTGGGAAGCAAAGTAATCTTAATAAAGTAAATACGCTCGATTATAAAATTCAAGCTGACTTATCTGCAGTACATGAGGGCACACACAGCTTGCCATTACAGGCCGTTGGATTCCCGTCTGGTGTACAGGTTCAAATGAATCCATCATCTATATCCATTACGATCGAGAAGATGAATAAGAAGGAAGTACCGGTGAGTATTCTTCTGAAAGGTGAACCAGCTAATGGTTACATTGCCGGTGAACCCATCGTAAGGCCGAATCGAGTAAATGTGACATTATCGACCAGCATGCTGGATCAAGTGGATTCGGTTAGCGCTGAATTAGATATAAGTGGAGCGTCGGGTCCTGTCGAGAAAGAAGTGAAGCTTCAGGCGTATGACGTTGAAGGAAAGAAACTGGATATTCCTATTACGCCTTCTGTAGTTGACGTAGAGGTCCCTATTACGAATCCATTTGTGTCTATGCCGCTGAAAGTTAGATTTACAGGAGAACCTGAAGAGGGATATAGCGTAGCAGGCTATATTCAGGAGGTCAACGAAGTTACGGTATACGGACCAGAAGAAGTGCTCAGCGAGTTGGAGTTTTATGATGGACTAGCTGTAGATATTAATCAATTGAACGATGATGCGGACTTTACGCTGGATATTCCTTTGAAAAACGGTGTGATTCAAGTGCAGCCTAGTGAATTAAAGGTGACCGTTGATATTGAGCCAGCTGTGACGAAGACATTAGACAATGTACCGCTCTCCATCAGCGGGCAGAATCAAAATTATAACACCGTGATTCTAGACCACGAAGAGGGACTGGATATTCAGATTAGAGGGGCTGCAAATTTAGTAGAGCCTTTAAACATAGAAGATGTTCAGGCCATCGCAGATGTAAGTAATCTGCCACCGGGACAATATGACATTCCCGTGACGCTTAATCTTCCTAATTTTGTGAAGCAGGCGCCAGAGGAACCTTATAGTATTCAAGTAGAAATTTCATCGAAATCGATTGAAACCCAAACCGAACCTACATCTGAAACACCGCTTGAAGAAGATACAACAGAGGCTGCTGTTAGGGAAGATAACGATGCGATAGAGGAACTAAATCAATTGTGAACGTTGGCTGGGCCTGTGTCATACGATATATCGTATGATCAACGTCCTGCTAATGGAGAGGAGTAACTGTGACATGGGAAAATATTTTGGCACTGATGGCGTTCGCGGTGTAGCTAATAGAGAATTAACACCCGAACTTGCTTTCAAAATTGGCCGCTGCGGCGGATATGTTCTAGCTGGACAAGTTGATAAACCAACCGTCCTTATTGGGAAGGATACACGGATCTCGGGGGCTATGCTGGAATCAGCATTAATTGCCGGCTTATTGTCGATCGGTGCTAACGTAGTTCGGTTAGGCGTCTTATCCACACCAGGTGTGGCTTATCTTACCAAAACATTAAAAGCAGACGCGGGTGTTATGATTTCTGCTTCTCACAATCCTGTAGGGGATAACGGTATTAAATTTTTCGGCAGTGATGGATTTAAGCTGAGTGATGCTACCGAATTGGAAATTGAGCGTTATATGGATGAGACAGTGGATTCATTGCCGCGTCCTGTTGCTAGTAATTTAGGTACCGTAACAGAACATAATGATGCTAAATTCATGTATATGAATTATTTGAAAACAACAGTCTCGCAATCTTTTGCGGGCCTCAAAATTGTCCTGGATTGTGCGAATGGTGCGGCTTACGAATTAGCACCGCGCATCTTTAGGGAAATGGGTGCAGAGGTGATCACGATTTCCGCCGAGCCTAATGGTCTGAATATTAATGATAAGTGTGGTTCAACTCACCCAGAGCAGTTAAAGGAAGAAGTGGTGAAGCACGGTGCCGATCTTGGGCTTTCCTTTGATGGGGATGCGGATCGATTGATCGCGATCGACGAGAATGGCGAAGAAGTAGACGGCGATTACATTTTGTGTATTTGCGGTGAATCCCTGAAACAAGCTGGTAAGCTGAAACATAATACGATTGTGACGACAGTCATGGGGAATATCGGATTCTTCAAGGCAGTGGAAGAGCATGGAATGAAAGCAGTGAAGACGGCTGTTGGCGACCGTTATGTGATGGAAGAAATGTGCCGTGAGGGCTATAATCTAGGCGGAGAGCAGTCAGGTCATGTGATTTTCTTAGATTATATCACCACAGGAGATGGTATCCTTACGGGGCTTCAATTAGTTCAAATGATCAAACAATCCGGCCAAAGCTTAGGCACGCTAAAGGATATGATGAAGAAATTCCCGCAAGTGTTAGTGAATGTGCCGGTAACAGACAAACACGCGTGGAAAGATAATAAACCTATTATGGATGCGATTGCTGCGGTTGAGAAGCAGCTCGGCGATAACGGCCGGGTCTTGGTTCGACCTTCAGGTACAGAATCATTGGTGCGTGTTATGGCAGAAGGACCTGATAAACAAACGGTACAAGAGCATGTAGATTCGATTGTCAAAGTCGTGAAAGCTGAACTTGGCGTCTAATGTAAAAATTTAAAGTTGCATATTTTGTAAAAAGTGAATAAGATGAGTATATG
>CAYUSG010000185.1:0-5267 GCA_964447355.1 uncultured Paenibacillaceae bacterium | reverse complement strand
CAAGGAGTGATTTTGAATGAAATGGTACTTGAATTTGAAGACAGCGACGAAGTTAATTTCTGGATTTGTGATTATTGCTCTCATTCTTGCATTTGTTGGCATTTTTGGCATTTCAAATATGGCGATTTTAAACGATAATATGGAATCTATGTATAGAAATAATCTGGTTCCAATTAATAATTTGTCCCAAGCCCAATTGTCGGTATTAAATCTCAAAGTGCATATGCGAGACTTTGTCATTGCTACAGAAATGTCTGAAAAAAATGATATTATACAGAAAATTAAGGATGAAAGAATACTGATTGATGAGCGAATTGCGATATATACTGAAAAAGTAGAAGCTAACAATAACACTCGAAGGTTGGAGGAATTAGAACGATTTAATGAAGTCTACCAAAGTTATAACAATACCGTGGATCAGGCGATACAGCTAAATCTTGAAGGTAAGGAAGCCGAATTTAATAATTTGCTCTACGGGGACTTAGCGAATTTAAATGGTCAACTTGAATCCATCATCCGAACCATTGTAGATATCAATATAGAAACAGCAGACGAGGAGAATCGTAATTCCACTACTAGATATGCTTCGACGCGTACAGTAACCATTATTATCCTCGTAGTTGCATTAATCGTAAGTGTTGGTCTTGGATATTTAATTTCTCAGATCATTACTCGCCCGTTAAAACGTATAGTTGCCGTCGTTGAAAAAGTATCCCAAGGTGATTTAACTGAAAAGATAGATATTCACAGAAAGGATGAAATAGGCCGCCTATCCCAGGCAGCGAATCTAATGATCGACAACTTACACAAATTAATTCAAAACGCTCTTGGTTCAGCGCAAAATGTCGCTGCCGCCGCTCAGCAAATCTCTTCCAGCACTGAGGAGATTGCAAGCGGCAGTACAGACCAAGCTTCTGCAGCGCAGACAATGAATGAACTATTTAAGGAGTTGTCGGATGCTATTAATTCTGTTGCAATCAATGCAGAAGAAGCGTCAACAGTTTCAAATCAAACAGTAGATGTTGCTAACGCCGGCGGAAAAATAGTTAAAGAGTCCATTGATGGCATGATCACAGTAAATGATCAAATGACTAGGTTAGAGCAGGACTCTAAACAAATAGGAGATATTATTGAAGTGATCGATGAAATTTCCGAACAAACGAATTTACTTGCCCTTAATGCAGCTATAGAAGCTGCAAGAGCAGGAGAGCAAGGCAGAGGGTTCGCTGTTGTAGCCGATGAGGTTAGAAAGTTGGCGGAGCGGAGCAGTGAGGCCACTAAGCAAATTACCGGCATCATCAAAGGAATGCAAGATAATACGGGTTTAAGTGTAAAATCAGTGTCCGAAGCGGTTGAGAAAACGACAGAGATTAATGAGGCATTTCAAAATATAGTGGGCATGATTAGTGATTCGTCAACAAAAGTGAACGAAATTGCCGCGGCTTGTGAAGAACAAGCAGCGCAAACAAAAGATGTTTTACGATCGATTGAAACGATCTCAGCTGCTAGTGAGGAAGCTGCTGCGGCATCGGAAGAAACCGCTTCCACTTCACAATCACTTGCTAAATTAGCAGAAGAGTTAAATGAGGCTGTTTCCGTGTTCAAAGTGACCAAAGATTAGTATAGGATGTAGAAATGACCGACAACGTGGCAATAGTTGAGAAAAGACAAAGTAGGTGAACTAGAATGAACACTGGACAAGAACAATATATTCAATTTAATATCGGACAAGAGAAATACGCCATCGCTATATCGGACATTCATGAAATTATTAAGACACAAGACATAACAGAACTACCCAATGTATTACCGTACATTCGCGGAGTGATAAATTTAAGGGGGAAGATCGTGCCGGTGATTAGTCTCAGAACATTGTTCGGCATGGAAGCTGAGGTCTATTCCAAGCACACTAGAATTATAGTTGTAAATCACATTGAGGAAACAGTTGGCATTATTGTGGATCACGTTGATAAGGTCACAACCTTCGCAGATATTCAGCCACCACCAGATAGAGTGGGAGGTGTGAACGGAACCTATTTTACGGGGATAGGTATTGTGGAAGGCGATGGAATTGTAGGCCTTCTAAAATTGGATCAAGTCCTTATCAGGGAGGGCGTGGACCATGAACAATACTGAATTAGACCAGTATAAAGCGTTATTTCTAGAGGAATTAGAAGATCAGCTGCAAGTGATGGATGAACAATTGCTCCGTCTTGAGACGGAGGGAGAATCCGAACAAAGCATCAAAAGTTTATTTAGGGCTGCGCATACGATTAAAGGTTCAGCCGCAGCAATGGGCTTTCAGAAGATGAAGGAGCTCACACATGAGCTGGAACAAGTTCTTGATGCGATTCGAAGTCATAAGCTAAACTTTACAAAACATATCTTCAAACTGCTCTTCTCTTGTTTGGATTGTCTCAGAGAAATGAAGACCGACATTATCGAAGCCAAACCAAGCGATATGAATATCCAGCCCCTTGTAGACCAATTGCAGCACTGCATTAGTGACGATGGGGCGCAAGCTGTTCAAATTAAGGATGCTGCTGCACCGGGAAATCTTAAAATCATGAACATACAACTCACGATTGTCTCTTCGTGTGAGATGAAATTAGCCAGAGCAATGGTCATTTATAACAAACTACAAGACATAGGGAAGGTCATCTCAATGCAGCCGGCTATGGATAATGATAAAGATGATTCGGCTTTTGAACATACTCAATTTTTGATTGAAACGGAGCTGGACCCCGCCGCTGTTGATAGATTAATTCGACCTTTATTAGATATTGAGCAAGTTGAAGTTACAATGGTAGATGCTGCAGCTGCATTGGAACCAAAATCCAAACCCGATACTAGAGCTATGTCAATTACAGAGAAGCCGAAAACTCAGGCCAACATTCGAGTCAATGTGGATCGGTTAGAAGAACTTATGAATCTGGTTGGTGAACTGGTCATTGACCAAACCATTATGAATCAAGTCAAAGTGAATTTACATCGCAAGTTTAACGCAGATCAGGATTTAGAAGAATTAGGGCATGTTACGGATCATATCAACAGGGTGGTAACGAATCTGCAGCAACATATAATGAAGATCCGTATGCTGCCCATAAAGCAGTTATTCAACAGATTTCCCCGCATGATTAGAGATTTAAGCCAAGATTTAAACAAAGAGGTTGAGTTAACGTTAATTGGAGCGGAGACGGAACTGGATCGTTCTATTCTCGATGAATTGGGTGACCCGCTAATCCATTTGATTCGCAATGCTATTGATCATGGAATTGAATCTCCCCAGGAGCGAGAGAAACTGGGGAAGCGGAGAAAAGGAAAATTACAAATTTCTGCTGCCCATGAGGATAATCACGTAGTCATTATGGTAGAGGATGATGGTGCTGGAATAGATCCAGAACGGATCAAACAATCAGCAATTCACAAGAAAATCATTAGCAATGAAGAGGCAGCGTTGCTATCTGATCAGGAAGCGGTCCACCTAATATTTCATGCCGGATTTTCTACCGCAACCAGCGTGAGCGAGGTGTCAGGCCGTGGAGTAGGTATGGATATCGTTAGAAGTGACATCGAACGATTGAATGGTCTGATTGATATACATACGGAACGTGGCAAAGGAACACAATTTAAAATTAGATTGCCTTTAACCTTAGCAATCATAACGGGTCTGCTTGTTAATGCGGGGAACCGCACGTTTATTCTGCCAATGGGTAATGTAGCGGAAATTATTAGGATTTCCACTGACGAGATCAAATATATCCATGGTAAGGAAGTGATTGTCAACCGTGATCGCATTATTCCAGTGACATGGTTACATGACAAGTTTAACATCGAGAGAAGCCTAGAGCAGAGCAGGAAGAAGATCCCTATTGTCATTGTGGGTACGGCTGAGAAGCGGGCAGCTCTGGCAGTCGACCATTTAGCAGGAAATCAAGACGTCGTCATAAAATCTTTGGGAACGTTTATTGGGAAAATACATGGGTTATCAGGTGCCACTATTTTAGGGGATGGTCAAGTTGCTTTGATTATTGATGTGTCTGATATGGTATCAACAGCACCTGTTAGCTTGTAAAAAATGTATAATCTGCTGTATGAAAGACATGTGTCGGTTGAATACTGGTGCATGTCTTTCACTATATATTCTTTACAATGTATAGCCAACCCTCGAAAAACTAAGCTATTAATTGCAAGACCACGAAAGTTAAGTTAATTGTAACGATTTTGCGGTAGTCTTAACTTCTTGATTGAAATTTCGTCATATTCCCACCTTTACTTACGAGTGGGATCGGCGTATATTCATGGATGTGGGTAAAACCAACTTCACAATTGAATAGGTTTCGATACTTATTCGCTGAATTTCATTAAGAAAACGGGGGAACCAATTCAACAGATCGATCTTAGATTGATCTTGATGGGGTGAATCTTATGATGAACGATCGTTCTTCATAAGTAGGGCGACTCTCACCGTCCGAATCCGACAGCTAACCTCGTAAGCGTTGAAAGGAGAGAGTTAGAGACTCGCAGTCTAAAAGTATAGATGCAGAGTAGCTTACTCTGTGTTTTTTTATTGCCAAAAATAGAGTTCTGGAGGGTTGTACGTGCAGCAGCACATGTTTAATATTGCATATGAGGACATGAACGGGGTCAGTGTGATTCTGGATACGGAATCCAGTATTATTCATGTATTAGAAGTCGATAATGGTTTCGAAAGTCATATAGAAGATGCGTTAGAACAAATTAAGAAAAGTATATATAATATAACAACTCAGTATGCGAATTCTTGTCAAATCAAGAAATGGTATTTGTATGACATGCAGGGACAGGTTAGTTTGTATCACGATGAGCTCGTTGAGCAGGTAGCCTTAAATCATCCTGAAGTGAATCAACACTTCGCAGGAAAAATGAAAATGAGGCAAGTCGTTGCTTTTAACAAACAATAGCGGTTGAAGGAATCGAGAGCATGGTGTGACTACAGAGAAGTAGTTGCGCATGCTCTTATTTTTGTAATAGCTAGAATAGAGGAAGAATGGCGGTCGGTGTCGAATTTTGTTTAAAGCGCTTACAGACTTAGTTAAAGATAATTCCCTAATCAGGGCATAGACAAGGAGGAGGTTACAGATGTATCAAGTCTTATTAGTCGTAGACGAGGCGTGGGCAAGAGAAGCATTACTAAGAACCATTGAAGTCATCGATCTTCCCTTCAAAGTCGCTGCAACTTGTAAGAATGGTGTTGAAGCCTTGACAAGGCTTGAGCAGCATAGGAT
>CAYUSG010000184.1:0-5334 GCA_964447355.1 uncultured Paenibacillaceae bacterium | reverse complement strand
GATTTCTGGCAGTGTAGTACCGATCACGAAGAGCTCTTCTCACTTATCTAATATTATGTTAAATTAGGTATTAAACCCATTTAAGGAGCGTGATTACAATGAAATGCCAACAATGTGGAAAAGAAAATGAATTAGGGGAAAAGTTTTGTGTTCACTGTGGAAATAATGTGGAGTTGACCGAAACTCAGGCGCAGACCGCTGCTGCTCAAGAAAGCTTTGCCGTCCCATCAACACATCCATCGTTCGGACAGCCCACCGCCCCTTCAGAACATTTTGTCATTACGAAAGCAAAGGGCTATATAAGTTATATACGTCAGCATCTCAGGGTTCCAACTGTCCGAAGCCAATATGTCGATCAGACCGAAAAAATTAACGGCATTATTACACTCGTATTATTCGCTTTTATTTTACCCTTGTTATTATATATCCCGTTAGCTAGAAGCGGTTTTACACAATGGATTGATCATGCATTTACTACCTTGTTCTTAAAACCGTTATTTATCGTCATCGTGCTGCTTGCGATCCTTGCCGGTGTACTGTATGGAATGACGCAGCTTATGAAGGTGAAAGTACATATTCTTGACGTGATTGCACGCTTAGGGTCATACATGGTCATACCTACTGCACTTTTATTGTTGAGTTTGATTTTCTCTATTATTAGTGCTGATAAGCTTATGATGTTCACACTTTACTTTGGTCTCTTAAGCGCAGGCACCTCTATTAGCTTCCTCATCCATTCTTACCGCCAAGCTCAATCAGATGGACTAGACCCATTCTATGGGGTCATCTTAACTTATCTTGCATTAGGCATTGTATTATATTTATTTGGCGATTCACTGTTTGGGGTCTTTAACTATTAGTCATCAACAAGCATAGAACGTGACCTCAATGAAATGTTTGAGCTATTCAAACAAAATCTATGAAAAAGGGAGTACCTCGCGGAGGCACTCCCTTTTCTTCTAGAATTCAAATAGCAAAGCCGAAGGCCTCCCAAGTTAGACACTATCTAACGATTGGAAGCACCCTCAACATCACTTGACGGTTTGATCATGAAATTGAATTAGTATGCTAATGCAAATAATCCCTCAATATGGGATAAATAACGTGCGTTACTTGCCTTCTTCATTAACGATGCCGGAAGCCCTTTTAATTCAATGCCGTTCTCGCCTATGGAGCCAATGCCGTCTTTGCGGCCCAAGCTCGCTAATGTGCCAGAGAAGACTGGATTAAAGCTTTCCATTTGTCCCTCTTTGAAGTAAGCGGATAGGTTGATGCCTACAAGCTCACCCATTTGCCAAGCAAGCTGTGCTGTTGGCGGATATGGACGGCCTTCTGGACCGAATACAACGGCGCAATCACCCGCAAGGAATACATCATTATGCGAAACGGATTGCAGATATTCATTCACTTCAGCACGACCGCGATTCACTGCTATGCCGCAGTCAGCAACGAGTGAATGACCTTGAACACCGCCTGTCCATACAATGGTATCTGTCTCAATCTGAGAACCATCCTTAAGGCTTACTGAAGTGCCATCTACACCTGTGATCGGCATACCTGTGATGAATTGAACACCTCGTTTTTCTAGACTAGTCGTTGCTCTCTGAATTAATTCAGGTGAGAACATTGGCAGGATGCTTGGTCCTGCTTCCACTAAAACGAGTTTCAAATCGGAAAATTTCACACCGTAATTGCGGCAGATCTCAGGAAGTTCATCCGCCAATTCACCTACAAGTTCCACACCAGTTAATCCGCCCCCGCCAATGACAATGGTGGCATGGCGAGCGTTGCCTGTCTCACTGAACTTCTTCACTTGGTCCTTCACGTGAGAGAAGACGCGATGCGCATCTGAGATCGACTTAAGTGTCAAACTGTATTCCTCTAAACCAGGAATGCCAAAATAATTCGATTCGCTGCCCAAAGCTACTACTAGCGCATCATACGTATGCGCTGAGCCATTGTCTAGTGAGATTTTGCGATTGTTTATATCAATATTCGTAATGCCGCCCACTTCAACGTGGATGTCCTTGCCCGCAAACAGCTTATCCAGCGGAAGGGCAACGGCTTCTTCTTCGACATTTCCTGCAGCTAAGCGATGCAATTCTGTTATAATTTGATGGGCATTATCTCGGCTGATTACGGTAACAGCCGCTTCATCGGCTGACATATATTTACGAACCGATAAAGCGCTGAGTACGCCCCCATAACCAGCACCTAGAATCAATATTCGTTTCTTCGACATGGTTGTACCCCCAATATTATCAAGCTCATCAAAGCATCCATTTTAGGATTTCATTGACAGCTTATTTTTCTTGTTTACGTTCAGCAACAATATCCAAATACGCTTGACTAAAGCGAAGCATCTTCTGAATTTCAGGGTCTTTCAACATACGCATCATACCGAATAAACCGATAACGGTTGTATCCTTCTCAGCACGTTCTTCGGCCTCAATGGCAGCAGATGCAATAAATTTAACCTTCTCTTCTATCGGTCTTACTACTTCCTTAATGCCTTCCATTGTATCTTGAATAAGCACGCGGTCTGTAGCCACTTTCTGTGCGAAGTCATAAGTCGATGTAAGCAACGTCATCATTTCTGCAATCTTAGGTAACTGATCTGCCAAAGTAATCAAGGCTTGCTGTGCTTCAGGCTTAAGCAGATGCTCTAAAACCTCGAGCTGAGCTGCCCCCTCCGCATTGCCTTGCTGCTTTTCTATTACTGATTCAGCCATACAAATGTCCTCCCTCTGCCCTATTAAACTAATCTAATCACGCCTTTGTGTATTGGACTAGCACCATTGGTCTAAGGCACACTAACGTGAATTTTTTCACAGTTACTTCATTATACTGAGATACGGTCCGTTATGAAAGGGTTTTGTGCAAAAAATCACAAATATATTTTTTATCACCTTATAAAAAATATCTATCATTCTGTGTCACCTATAGTGTTGCTTAATAATTGCATTTTTATGCCTGGAAAAATAGAGCGGGGATGGTATATGTCACATATACTATCCCCGCTATCTCTTATTATATAAGTTTTATTGGACTAACATTCCTTTAATCTAGCGTTAAGCAAACGTCTGCCGTAATGCATTCTACTTATTACTCTCGTTTAAATCTTAACAAATCCCCGTAGATAATATCATCGGACAGCTGTAACTCTTCTTCTGCTTTCGCAGCTAGGTCTGTACATGCCGCTCCATCGATTTCTTCTCCAGTAGCACGATCATAGCATACTCCCGCGGTATACAGCGTATCCTCGGCGATATAGCTGCCATCCCTTAAAATTGTGAATTCACGGTTGCTATCTGAGAACAGATCCTCACCAAAAGTGATCTCGCCATGCTCGGAAATGCCTAACAAGGACATAATCGTTGGTCTCAAATCAATTTGTCCGCTAATATCGTCGATGCGCTCCCCTTTCATGCCAGGGATATGCACAATAAGCGGAACACGCTGCAGCTGTACATGCTCGTATGGCGTGATCGGATAACCTAACAACTGTTCCATGGCCTTATCATGGTTTGAAGATATGCCGTAATGATCACCGTACAGAATAAAGATTGAATCATCGTACAGATCCTCTTCAATCATCTTCTCAAAGAAAAGCTTGATCGCTTCGTCCATATATCGCACCGTTGTGACATAGCGGTTCACTGTGCCGCTGTTCGTATTATATTCCGGCACATACTCATCTTTAGCTTGTAAAGTAAACGGATAATGATTCGTCAATGTAATTAATTTTCCGTAGAACGGCTGAGGCATTGTTTTCATTAACTCAACTGTTTGGTCCATAAAGTGAATATCCTTTAACCCCCAACCAATGGAGTTCTTATCATTTACGTCATAATAAGCAATATCATAAAATTGATCATACCCCAGTGATTTGTACATTAAATCACGATTCCAGAATGACTTATCATTAGCATGAAACACCGCTGAATAATAGCCATGTTCTTTCAGAACTTTAGGCGTAGCGCTGTAGGTATTCTGTGCATGCGTGAAGAATACCGCCCCGCGCCCTAATGGATATAAGGAATTTTCCAGTAGAAACTCTGAATCAGATGTCTTGCCTTGACCCGTTTGATGATAGAAATTTTCGAAATAATAGCTTTCTTCGATTAACTGATTCAGAAACGGCGTCAATACGTGCCCGTCCAGCTCGCGTTCAATCACAAAGCTTTGCAACGACTCCATCGAAATGATCACAACATTCTTGCCTTTGGCAATGCCGTTGAAGCTTGATTCTCCGACGTCATGATGCTCTTCAATGTATTCATAGACGCCATCAAGGTCAGTACTGTCTGCAAAGACCTTCATGGATTTACTTCTGGAATTCAGCACAATATCATACAGGTGATAGTTAAAAGTCCCGATGCTCTTCACAAGAATTTGACGGTCAAAAGAGCGCGTCAACAGCTGAGGTCTTACGGTCTCAGCCATCCCTAGATTAACAATAAATATCACGAGCGCTAAAGCAGCGATTCTAATAAAATCACCGCGGCGCGGTTGGATCACTAGCTTAGGTGTTTTGACGGCAAGCAGAATCAGAATGAATACATCCAAAAAAATCAGTGCATCATAAGCACGTATTAACTCTAAAGCACTGCTGCTTAAATCTCCCATGTTATCTGTCTGCATTAAGACTGGAAGGGTAATAAAATCGTTAAAGAAACGATAGTACACCGCGTTCGAGAATAAAATCAGTGAAGTGATTGCACTAATGGTGATAATTGCAGTTTTCTGAAATTTTCCTGCAAGTTTCACACCCAAGATAAGCAGTAATAAAGTTGAACTAATCGGTGTGAGCAGCAAAATCCACTCTTGATACAGTGATTCTACGGGTAAATCAAACCAAAATTTTTGAACAACGTACGTTTTCAGCCAAATCAGAATGGCCGCCACGTACAAAAACGACAACCGTTTGTAACCTTCTTTCACGGTCTTTCCCCCTACTTGTTATTTCTCTATCTATATAAAATGAATTATAAACAGACCCTACCCTTCAAAATAGCAAAAGTATACCATAGTGTATCTTATTTCTACTAACGAAGAAATGGCTCAGAAGGTTGCAATAATGTGCTATAAAAGCCCTTTCATCTTGTATATTCTATGCATCAGGCATTATTATGACCAATTTTGAAGCATTTGTAAACTAACACTAAAAAAACCGAGCAGTATCAAGGCTGCCCGGATCTTTATGATTTTGTATATATTGTAAATTTCATACTTTCGCACTAGCAGCTGAAGATCGTATGAACGTGTTGCTATGATGATCAGCTTGATTGTCTGACGTTGCTAAATCATAACATGTCAACGTTGTATATCACG
>CAYUSG010000183.1:0-5704 GCA_964447355.1 uncultured Paenibacillaceae bacterium | reverse complement strand
CTATGACATCTACGCTAATCATTCTGTTACTGTTAGCTGTGGTAGCTGCAGGCTGTGGCGAAAAGCCAGCATCTGAGCCGCCAATTGAACCAGTTGTGGCCGAACCGCCGCCAGTTGAGATCATCGAGGAACCTGTTGAACCGGAATTTGCTTTTGCCTTTCCTTTTACCGGTCTAGGAACAGATATTGAGCCGAAGGATCGCCCTATTATCGTATTCGTTGAGAATTCGCCAAGAGCTAGACCGCAGAGCGGGTTACATAAGGCGGATATGGTATATGAGATTTTAGCAGAAGGGGATATCACTCGTTTTCTAGCGGTATATCAAAGTCAGGAAGCAGAGGTCATTGGTCCCGTTCGCAGTGCCCGGCCGTATTTTGTAGAAATTGGTTCTGGACTTGATGCGATGATTGTACATGCAGGCTGGAGTCAGGCGGCCATGAATATGTTCGTGGAACGGAATCTAGCTCACTTCGATCAGGTGTATGGGGATCATGCATATTATTGGAGAGACAGCTCACGCAAAGCACCGCATAATTTGTACACGAGTACAGATCTGATTCGTGAAGGTGCCGAGGATAAGCGATTTCGTGAGGACTGGAATGAAGTGCAGGTTGATTTCCTTAGTGAAGACAGCGAGATTACGGGAGAACCAGCAACCCAAGTGGACATTCATTACATCAACGGATATTATGTTAGTTATGAATATGATGAAGAAACAGGATTGTACCGCCGCCTAATGCTCGGAGAACCACATAAGGATAAGGAAACCGAAGAACAGCTGACGGCTGCTAATATTCTAGTAGCTGAAGGGTCTCACCGCATCGTTGATGATGTGGGAAGAAGGCAGGTAGATGTACTGGGTCCTGGTAAAGGCAAGCTATTCCAGCAAGGAAAAGTACAGGAAGTGACTTGGGACAACAATGAGGGCATGATTAGGGCGTATACAGCTGATGGACAAGAGATTCCGCTGGTTCCGGGAGTAACTTGGATTCACGTGGTCCCTATAGGCTCTAATATTGAAGTTCAGAACCCATAACGATAGAGAAACCCCGATGGCTGATTTGATTGGATCAATGAACAGCGCATCGGGGTTATTTCGTTTGCAAGCTAAATGATCAACACTATTAACCTATTCATCTTGGGTGAATACAATATAGCTGCGGGTTACTGTTATCGTCTTCTCCGCCTTGACCTGCGAGTGGGAGTATAGACAGAGCTTCGCTGTCTGCGATAGCTGCGTCTGCGACGGGTTGCACTCCGCTTCCTGCGTCTTCTGCGTTTGCGAGTGGGAGAATAATCTTCTTCATCAAATGTATCATTGTCCGTTGCGGCTGCTTTGGAGCCGAAGGAGCCCATTAACAGCTTGAGCATGGGGGCCATCTGTTGAACGGTGGATACGACCTTTTGCGCTTTGCCTACGGTTGTCATGATTCCGTCAATGCCGCCCATGCGGTCCACCAGATTCTTAATATCATTCATATTAAACTTGCTTAAGGCTCCGCCTAAGCCGCCCGATCCGCCAGTACTGCCTCCGAATAAACCTCCGGCACCTTGACTGCTTTGCTGGAAGGGAACAGGGAGATTTCCCGGCTGGGGGCTGAAGCTGTTCGTACCTATACCTGGATAGGGAGTTCCCGCAACAGGTGTGTCCTGACCGAATGCAGAGATGTGGGCCTGAGGCGGTCGCATGGGATACCCTCTGTTTACCCTTTGTTTGTATGCATACATGAGACAATCACAACCTCTTTCGTATTTTGGACTATGGTTTACTATAACCTATGACATAGGCAAACGTTCGGTTTGGACTGATGTCCTGAGTTTTGGAACTTTTATAAGATTCGTGGAAAATGTTCGAATGGATCAACGCTTTCACACAGGAACGTTTGAAAACTTCACAAGAATGAAGTACACTAGGTTTAGTCCTTTGAAGGAGGACATCATGAAGCAGACGTCGAAACCTTAGGAGAAACGGGAAACGCTGCAGGATGATTCGAAGTAGGGGTTGATAATGATGCAATTGAAGAAGTTAAATGATAAAGCTATAGATCAATTATTTGAGGCTATTCTTACATTAGAAAGTGTTGAGGAATGTTACGTTTTCTTTGATGATTTGTGTACGGTGAACGAGATTCAATCCTTATCTCAGCGCCTTGAAGTAGCACGCATGCTGCGCAAAGGCTGCACATATAATCAGATCGAAGCCGAGACAGGAGCAAGCACCGCTACGATCTCCAGGGTGAAGCGCTGCTTAAACTATGGGAACGATGGATATAAACTAACACTTGAACGTCTTGGACGTTAACACCATTAGCAGGCACTCACATATTAGTTCAGGCATAAGGAATCCTCTGCGTATATGACGGAGGATTTTTTTGGTGTGGATACATATTAGGTTCGTTGACTTTCGATGCTGCTTTAGCTAGCATTAAATTGAATTAGGATGCGATTCGGGTAGAGATAAGAAGTTGAGCAAGGGGATGTGTATGGAACGAAGGATTGGGGTACTCATAATTAGTCATGGCTCAAGGGATGAGAAATGGGTGGAGCTGGTAGATAACGCTGTCCATGCTATGCAGCTTAAGCAGTCGATGCCAGTGGTGTCTTGTTTCTTGGAAATTGTAGAAGGTCGATTGATTCAAGATGGAATTGATGAGCTCGAGAGTCAGGATGTGACCGATATTATTGCTGTGCCTTTGTTCGTTTCATCAGGCAGCACGCATGTGAATGAAATCGGTTGGGCGTTAGGTGCTTACGCTGAAGCTGGGCATGATACGGATTTGGAGCCGTTTAGGTTAAAAGCTCGTTTGCATTATTTGGACCCTATGGATGATGAAGACGAAGTCGTTGAGATGGTTCGAGAGCATATAAGCTGTTTAGCGGAGCAACCGTCTGAGGCGAAAGTGCTGATCGTGGCTCACGGCAGTGCGACCGAAGGATTTTATCAGAAATGGAGTGTTATGTTAGAACGGTTCGCTCATAAGTTGAAGATGCTGGGCGGCTACAAAGCGGTTGATTATGCGATGCTTCTGCCCGATCAGCTGCATGAGAAGCTGGGACGTTGGGATGCACAGGGGGTTACTGGCCCGCTGATCATTGCTCCGCTGTTTATGAGTGAAGGGTATTTTACACAGCAGGTCATTCCTTCTCGCTTGGAAGGATATACTTATAGATACAATGGTAAATCATTACTGCCGCATTCGAATGTGACGCGGTGGATGGAACGGCAGGTTCATTTATGTATAGATTCTATATCGTAGTTGATTCGGGGGATGTCATATGACGGTTCGTGCAAGATTGATTTATAATCCAACCTCAGGTAGGGAGGAGATGAAGAAGAAGCTGCCTGATATTCTCGCTAGATTAGAGAAAGGCGGACTGGAAACGTCCTGTCATGCTACTAGCGGAGAGGGCGATGCAACATTAGCGGCAACTGAGGCAGTGCGCAGAGGGTTCGATATTGTGATCGCGGCAGGGGGAGACGGAACCCTGAATGAGGTGATTAACGGCCTTGCTGAGCAGGAGTATCGCCCTAAGCTTGGGATTCTGCCGCTGGGAACGACGAATGATTTTGCCCGTGCTTTAGGGATTCCGAAGAACTGGGAATATGCTGTAGATTTGATTACGCAGCAGCATGCCCGATTAATTGACGTGGGGAAGATGAATCAGCGGTATTTTATTAACATTGCGGGCGGCGGTTCCATGACGGAACTGACGTATGAAGTGCCCAGCAAGCTGAAGACGATGATCGGACAGCTGGCTTATTATATGAAGGGCCTTGAGAAGCTGCCGCGCCTGCGTCCCATTGAGGTTGTGATTCAGGCTGACGGGGTTCAAATTCATGAGGAAATTATGATGTTCCTGATTGCGAACAGCAATTCCGTAGGCGGAGCTGAGAAACTGGCGCCGAAGGCTTCTCTAACGGACGGTAAGTTCGATGTGTTCGTTCTTAAGAAATGTAATCTAGCTGAATTTATTAAGGTCGTAACCCTTGCTTTGCGCGGTGAACATACGGAAGATGAGAACGTGATATATTTTCAGGCGAATCATATTCAGGTGAATTCCTCCGATTATGTACAGCTTAATCTTGATGGTGAGTTTGGCGGTACGTTGCCGTGTACGTTTACAGCCTTGCCAAGCCATATCCCGATTATTGTTGATCCCTCAGGAACCTCCACCTACAAACCGAAGCTTGGAGTGAATTTATTATCATGAGCAGCAAGCGAAAGCCGAATCGAAGACAAGCATCAAGTGGATCGCTGAAGCGTACGGTATCTAGTGGGGAATTGAAGTCTCAAGTTTCAGCGGTGCAAGCTGCCCCAGTTCAGAAAAATGAAGACGTTGTGGCTGATATTATCGGTCTAGGCCATGAAGGTGAAGGGGTAGGTCGTGTAGACGGCTTCACCCTTTTTATTAAGGGTGCCTTGCCGGGTGAGAAGGTTAAAGCGAAAGTGCTTAAGGTGAAGAAGCAATATGGTTATGCTAAGTTGCTAGAGATTGTGGAAGCTAGTCCGTTTCGCAGTGAGCCTCCGTGCAGTATTTACAGTCAGTGTGGTGGCTGTCAGTTGCAGCACTTGACCTACGATGAGCAATTGCGCTGGAAACGCCAAATGGTCGTAGATAATCTGGAGCGCATTGGTAAGCTGAAGGTGCATCAAGAAGGTGTAGCGGATAAGGCGGATGGACAAGCTGGAATTCGCGTCCTGCCCACTCTGGGAATGGATCAGCCCTGGCGTTATCGCAATAAGGCTCAGGTGCCGATAGGTGAAGAAGAAGGCGGCTTAGTGGGAGGGTTCTATGCACAAAGTAGTCATCGGATCATCGACATGGACAGCTGCCTCATTCAGCATGAGCAATCGGATGAAGTCGTTCGCCAGATTAAGGAAATTGGGCGAGAGCTTGGCATTAAGGCTTATGATGAAGCACAGCACAGCGGCCTGTTGCGACATGTCGTAACGAAGATCGGGTTTCACAGCGGTGAAATGATGGTTGTGTTGATAACGAATGGCAAACGGATTCCTCGGATAGAGGAGTGGATAGCTCGTATTTGCGAAAGCTTGCCTGCGGTAGTCAGTATTGTGCAGAACGTGAATACAGCTAAGACGAATGTGATCTTCGGTGATGAGACGAAGGTCCTCTGGGGTCGTGAGACGATTACAGATGCTATAGGCGGTATTCAATTTGCGATCTCGGCGAGATCGTTCTATCAAGTGAATCCGGTTCAGACGGAAGTGTTGTATCACAAAGCATTGGATTACGCGGCACTGACAGGTGAGGAAACCGTGATCGATGCCTACTGCGGAATCGGTACGATTTCGTTATTCCTAGCGCAGAAGGCGAAGCATGTGTACGGGGTAGAAATTGTGCCTGAAGCGATAGAAGATGCGAAGCAGAATGCTGAGTTAAACGATATGAATAATGTGCAATTTGCGGTAGGTAAGGCGGAGGAAGTGATTCCTGCGTGGAAGCAACAGGGGATTGAGGCGGATGTGATCGTAGTCGATCCACCACGCAAGGGCTGCGATCCTGCATTGCTGGAGACGATCATTGCGATGAAGCCGAAGCGCGTGGTGTATGTGTCGTGTAATCCTGCGACGCTTGCTAGGGATCTTCAGATTCTTGAAGCGGGCGGGTTTAGGACGGTGGAAGTGCAACCTGTGGATATGTTCCCGCATACGGTGCATGTGGAGTGCTGTTCACTGTTAG
>CAYUSG010000182.1:0-5715 GCA_964447355.1 uncultured Paenibacillaceae bacterium | reverse complement strand
ATCAACTGGAAATTGACTTAAGATGAGCTTCTAAAACTATTATACGAGGAGGGGGCTAGTTGGTGTGGAGATTCGCATAGGTCATAAGCGGGTGGGTGATCGGCAGCGGCCGTTTATTATTGCAGAAATGTCTGCTAACCATCATTCATCCTTAGATCGGGCTTTGCAGATTGTTGAAGCCGCTGCAGAAGCGGGTGCAGACGCATTGAAAATCCAAACCTATACAGCCGATTCTATGACTTTAAATTTGGATTCGGGTGATTTCTTTATTGCAGATGACTCAAGTCTTTGGAAGGGACAGTCTCTTTACCGTCTGTATCAGCAAGCGGCCACACCCTATGCGTGGCATCAGGCGATTTTTGATAAGTGCAAAGCCGTTGGATTAATTGGGTTTAGCAGTCCCTTTGATATCGAAGCGGTTGATTTTCTAGAGCAATTCGATGTGCCCTGTTACAAAATCGCATCGTTCGAGAATATTGATCTGCCTTTAATTCAGAGAGCAGCTTCTACGGGTAAGCCGCTTATCATTTCTACGGGATTAGCCACATTAGCCGAAATAGATGAGGCAGTTCGAACTGTAAGACAAGCGGGCTGCGACCAGTTTGTGCTGCTGAAATGTACTAGTACGTATCCAGCCGAGCCGAAGCAGAGTCATATTGCAACGATTCCGCATATGAAGGCTGCATTTCAATGCCCTGTAGGCTTGTCTGATCACACATTGGGAATAGGAGCTGCGCTGTCAGCCATAGGGATGGGCGCATCCGTCATTGAGAAGCATCTAACCTTATCACGACAAGATAAAAGTGCAGATGCCGTATTCTCTATGGAGCCTAGTGAATTTAAGCAGCTCGTTGAAGAGGCTGAAAGAGGATGGAAGGCCATTGGTAACATTCGATACGGTCCTGAAGGAATGGAGGCTAAGTCGCTTCAGTTTCGGAGAACGTTGTATGTTGTTGAAGATTTGCGCAAAGGTGAGAGGATTACTTCTCGGCATATTAAGGCCATCCGGCCTGGCGGGGGGCTTCCTCCTAAATATGAATCGGTCATATTAGGTATGAAGGTCACGAAGCCAGTTCGCAAAGGGACACCTGTCAGCTGGGATTTGTTTAAATAAGAATGGGGAGGACAGCACATGTATTTGAATCACCATAAGGACAAGTGGGATGAACTGCACCACATGGATATTTTCCAACCGAAGTATCCAACCGAAGCGGTTGTCCGTTTTGTCAAAACAACCTTTCCAAACCCTCAGTCTTATCATCTATTAGATTTAGGCTGCGGTGCTGGCAGGCATGTTGTATTCCTAGCTAGTGAAGGGTATCAAGTCACGGGGGTTGATTTTTCTGAAATTGGATTGAAGGCAGCGAAGGAAGAATTAGAGCAGCGGCAGCTTCGGGCTAGTTTGGTGAAAAGCTCGATCCTAGCCATGCCGTTTCTAGATGAACAATTTGACGGCATTATTTCGTATGGCGTGCTGATTTACTTCAATAAGCAGGACCTTCAACAAGCGCTTCGTGAGATGCATCGTGTACTTAAGCCGGGCGGTAAGGCATTTATGGTGGTGAGAAGCATTCTGGACAAGCGGTATGGGCAGGGCACTTTGGTCGAGAAAGATACGTTTGCCATGAACAACCTTAATGAAGAAGCGTTAATGGTTCATTATTTCAATCAGAATGAAATTGAAGAAGAGCTGTTTAAGCATTTTTCCGAAGTAAAATTAGGCTTTACCCATGAGGGACTGGAATCTACTCAAGTTTTCAACGGCAATTATTTGATTACAGTGACCAAATAAGGGAGGGGACGTTTGTGTATCTTGATGAGCATGTGGAGAAATGGGATGAACTGCACCAGCAGCAAACCTTTCGTCCCAAATATCCGAACGAATCAGTGGTACGCTTTTTGAAGCTTCATTTTCCTGATGGCCAGTCTAAGCGCTTGCTGGATCTGGGCTGCGGAGCAGGACGTCACGTGATGCTTCTAGCGAAGGAAGGCTTCCAGACGCATGGTATTGATATTTCTCAGGCTGGTATTGATTATACGAAGCGGTTACTCTCCCAGCACGGTTATCATGCGAATGTGATTAAAGGTTCGTTACTGCAGCTGCCTTACGAGTCAGATTATTTTGATGGATTAATTTCATGCGGCGTACTATGCTATTTTGTTGAGCACGATGTGCAACAGGTCGTGAAGGAGATTCATCGCGTGCTGAAGCCAGGAGGAAAGGCTTTTATCGTCACCCGCAGCACGAGAGATAAGCGATTTGGAAAAGGAATTCCCATTGAGAAGCATACGTTTCGCATGGCAGATAATGAGACTGATGAAGAAGGAATGATCATGCATTTTCTTGATGCGGATGCGATCTTGGAATTATGTAAGGCTTTTTCGGAAGTACGACTGGGATGGTTAGAAGAAAGCATGGACTCTTTGGATCAATATAATTCTGATTTCTTAATTACGTTGATCAAATAACACATTTACCACCCTTTGAACCCCTTTTCCATCCACCCGCTGCATAGCTTGCATTGCGGCATGCTGGAGGCGAGAGGGGTTTTTCATATAGTGGGTCAGAGCAGTCTTCAAGTGATGCTTAGATACTGATGCAGCGGGACCTAGGTAATAGTCTATTCCTAACGAATGACTGAATTTAGCGGTTTCTACTTGATTATCGGCAACTGCAGTTAAGATGCCCGGTAATCCCAGGCAATATCGTTCACAGGTCGTCGTGCCTGCGGCGCCAATGAATAGGTCGGCCTCTTTCATGAATTGGGCCATTTGATCCGTATGGTAAAAGAATTGAAATCTTGGATCAGTTGCGCACAGGGCCTTAATTTCGCGTGCTTTTGAATTGAGACGGCCTGCAATGATGTTGACGTATTGAATAGAGCTGTCTGCTGCTTGAATCGCTTGCATTGCTTTGATCGTTTCGCCTGTTGGATCACTGCCTCCATAGCTGACCAGAAGCGTTCTCACCTTAGAACGCTGCCTGCTGGTCTGCTTACGCTGTTCAATGAAATCAGGCCTTAATAGCGCAAATTTAGGACCTAACAATGGGCGGCATGCAGGCGGAAGAACTGAAGAATAGCGTGATTCTGTCTGATTCGTTTGAATGTTCTGATCAAGATAGACATCACAATGATGCCGTCTAGGGGCATCATCGATGACCATCAACTGCTCGCAATAGGGTTTGACGTGATGCTCCCACTCGTAATCGAGGCTGTAATGATCAAGTATGAGCCATCTCACCGGGCGGTTATACTGCTTTAAGAATTGAATGGTTAGCGCAGCGTCTTCTGTGTATGGAGCGGATGGTTCGATGATGCGAACATCAAAGCCTTTGGATTGAAGCCAGTCGATGAGATTGTTCGGCAGGGCTTTAGTTATGAAGACGACCTGTGCACCCGCTTGCATCATAACATCAGCAAGGGTTGCACAGCGCATGACATGGCCGCTGCCAATCGTACTGGAAGCATCGGTACGTATTACACACAACATGAATGATACTCACCTCAATCCAAAGATAGCGTTAATCTGTCAGCTGAAAAAAGGCATGAAGCTGATCGGATACATATTGGATCTGATCGTCGGTCATATCGGGATAGATGGGCAAGCTGATGATTCGATTGTAAAATTGCTCCGCTTCTGGACACAAGCCTTTAGCATAACCTAGATTCTGATAGTAGGGATGAAGATACACAGGCAAATAATGAACTTGGACATGTATGCCCTTGGATTGGAGGTACTCAAAGCAAGCTTTCCTTGTTATGGGGCCTTGTTTGACTTGAATGACGAATAAATGCCAGCCGCTGTCCTGAAGGGAGTCTGAGTTGGGGCAATCTAAATGTTCATTTAAATCTTGAAGCATACGATGATACTTTTCAGCTATAGACCTTCGTTTATTAAGAAAATGTGGAAGTTTTTGGATTTGACTTAAACCTAAGGCACATTGAAGATCGGTCAGCCTGTAATTGAACCCTAGCGTCTGCATTTCGTAATACCAAGGACCATGGTTCTCTTGCAGCTTTTCTTTTGTTCTGACGATGCCGTGGGATCGAAATGACTGCAGTGCTTCGTAGTAATGGGTATCATTCGTCACGACAGCCCCCCCTTCAGCAGTGGTTATAGGCTTTACAGGGTGAAAACTAAAAACAGTCATATCTGCATAAGCACCCACAGGTTTATGAAGATAGGTCGCTCCAAACGCATGACAAGCATCTTCAATCAAGACCAGACCCTCTTCATCGGCCCATTGGCGGTATGCTAACATGTCACATGGCTTGCCAGCATAGTCCACGACAGTAACTGCTTTTACAGACGGATTCATTTTCTGCTTCACAGAGGAAAGATCAAGCAGGCCATCATCGCTTCGAATGTCTGCAAAGGTAGGTGCGGCACCTGTATATAACACGGCATTGGCAGTTGCGGCGAAGGTCATCGGCGTTGTAATCACTTGATCACCAGCTCCTAGACCTGCGATCGCATAGGCTGCGTGAAGAGCGGAAGTCCCTGAATTAAACACAACCGCGTATTGGGTTCCTGCTTGTTCAGCTACGTGTGTTTCGAATTGTTCAATCAGGGGACCTGTTGTTAAGTAGTCAGATTGAAGCACGTTCATGACAGCCTGAATGTCTGAATCATCAATACTTTGCTTTCCATAGGGAATTGGAAGGTGTGGAGATAGGGAGGAATCGTTGCGGCTCAACGTTCATCACTTACCTTCCCGTTAAAATGTTTAATTGCCAGCCATTCTTCCGTTCGTTTCAAGCCCTCTTCCAGGGAAATTTGCGGCCTCCAATTGAGCAAGGATTCAGCTTTCTCGTTATTGGCTAAGAGCTTATAAATTTCACTCTGAGGATGAATATGCGGAACATACTGAATTTGTTCCTGCTTGGATGTGATTGATCTGGCTAGCTGCGAAATCGATATATCTTGACCTAAGCCGGCATGGATAATTTCGCCGTCGACTTTACTAGAGTAACCCGCAAGTGTAATGAATCGAGCACAATCTTCAACATATAACAGGTCCCTGGTTTGCTCCCCATCCCCGTATATTTTGAGCGGTTCACCTAATAACTTATTTTTGAGAAAAATAGATACGACCCCGCCTTCACCGCTGGACTTCTGATAGGGGCCATACGTATTAAAAGGGCGTATCACAACGGTGGGCAGACCGTAGGCCCAATAATAAGAAAGTACCATTTGTTCTGCGGCCAACTTTGCACCGGCATAAGGCGATGCGGGCTTCGTTGCATCCGACTCACGAATGCCATCGGCCCGGTTACAACGATCATATACCATGCAAGTACTCATAAAGACGATCTTTGTCCTATGCTTTTTAGCTTCTTCAAGGAGATAGAATGTGGCTAATGTATCGTTCTCGAAAGTTGTCTCAGGATCATCAATGCTGTCCTGTACATTAATGCTTGCAGCTAAGTGAAAGCAAATATCTATGGGTAGTTCGAAACCGTGTTGAATGACTTGCCTATGGCGCAGATCCCCATTGGTGATGCCGCGAAAACCGGGATGCTTCTTGAACTCCTCGATATTTTCGTGACTGCCGTTGGTGAAATTGTCAATGATGGCAACCTGATGACCGACGTTTAGAAGCTGTCTCACCAGCCACCTGCCAATGAAGCCAGCTCCGCCTGTCACTAGCACATTCAATTCCATACACCTCAACCATCATATTTTTTTTGTTGTACATTATTATTTATATAC
>CAYUSG010000181.1:0-5716 GCA_964447355.1 uncultured Paenibacillaceae bacterium | reverse complement strand
ATCTTAATTCCTGCGTTATTCTTACCTGTTATTCTATTAAAAATCATAGGAAGCGTGCCGAAAGGCCGCTACTATATTGATTTACTTAAGTTGAAAATGCCAGTCTTCGGAAAGTTATGGCATAAACAAGGAATTGCTAGATTCAGCCGTACCTTCAGTTCATTATTCGCTGCTGCGATTCCAGTGCTGCAGATGATGACGATTGTAGCGGATGTTATAGGTAATAAAGCCATTGGGCAACTGGTTTTAGAATCACGTGAAGGATTGAGAAGCGGGCAATCGATGGCCGACCCTTTTCGCCAATCCAAACTGTTCCCGCCTATGGTCGTTCAAATGATGGCGATAGGTGAACGGAGCGGATCGCTTGATATGATGCTGGAGAAAGTAGCTGATTTCTACGAAGCGGATGTAGATGCAATGGCTGATCGCTTAAAAGCGATGCTTGAGCCGATCATGATCCTGATTCTAGCCTTGGTGGTTGGAAGTGTGGTGCTTGCAGTAATGCTACCGACATTTACAATAATGCAGAATTTTGCAGGTTAATTTGTTTACACATTTAAGTTTATATATGAATCCATTCCAACTAAGCATTATCGTGCAAGATGGAATAGATTCAAAACCAATGATTATTATTTGAGGAGGGGTTCACATGCTGAACACAAAATTGAAATTATTCAAAAATCAAAAAGGGATGACCCTAATGGAGTTGCTGGCTGTAGTCGTTATTCTTGGAATCGTAGCTGCAGTGGCTGTTCCAGCAGTCAGTAATTTAATAGGTGATAGTGAGACTAAGGCAGACACGGCAACTGCAACCATTGTGGAAGAAGCAACACTGCGATATATTAACGATCAAATTGCTGATGGCGTAGCGATAGTTCCAGGTGATATTGGAATTGAAGACTTAGCAGATTATTTAAATGATACAACTGGTTTAACTGGAACGCTTACAGTTACAGAAAGTTTAACCACACCGGGAGTCTATACAGTACAATATACTCCATAATATCATTAAACATTAACAACATAGCTAAGAAAGGTAACTCCGCTTGGGTTACCTTTCTTTAGTCCTTTTTCGGGAGAGATTATGGTAGAATCTGTTGCTTTATACGTTGCACTCTGTGTTGGTCTGTTTGGGTTGTTGATTGGGAGTTTTCTTAACGTCGTTGCCATCCGCGGCTTGAAGCAGGAATCCATTGTTTTTCCGCCATCCCATTGTGTTCATTGCCAGCAATCTCTGAAACCATGGCATTTGATTCCGGTGCTGAGTTATGTGATGCTGCGCGGCCGCTGCAGTTATTGCAAAACTGCTATTTCATGGTGGTATCCTGTTACTGAATGCGTCACTGCTTTCATTTTTGGTATTACAGCTTATTCAATTGGATTAGAGTGGGAGTTAATTCCGGCTTTATTACTGGTATCGATCTTGGTAGCCATTATGCAAACGGACATCAAAGCATTTTTAATCCCTAATCGCATTATAGGGACAGGTATCCTGCTTGCTTTCATTATCCGCTTGTTCATTCATCCATATCCGCTATGGGATTATGCGCTTGGCTTTGTTGTTGGCGGAGGTGTTCTGTATCTTCTTGCAGTGATTTATAAGGAAGGTATGGGTGGCGGAGATATTAAGTTGCTTGCCTTTATAGGCTTGATTTTAGGCTGGCAAATGACTTTATTTACATTGTTTTTAGGCAGTATATTGGGGTTGCTGTTTGCTATGTTGCGTTCAAAAGGACGTCTGAAACGTAAACAGATCATTCCATTTGGTCCTTTTCTCGGATTAGGTGCGATCATTTCATACCTTTGGGGAATGGATATTGTTCATTGGTATCTCAATTTATTAATACTCTAAGCACGGCAATAAATTACAGTAAGTAGGTGATTTCCTACAATGTTCAAAACATTAAATTCACTATTCAAACGATCGGCTCCAATAGGTATGGAGTTTTCTGATCGATCCGTAAAAGTAGTCGATCTTACATGTAAAGGGCAATCACTTCATATTCACAGCATGCATAGTGAACGATTGCCTTATGGTCTAGTTGATGAGGGACGTATAAAGGATTCTAAAAGCTTATCCCATGTGTTACATAAATTGGTGACAAATCTAGAGATTCATAAACGGGAAGTACATCTGGTTATTCCGAGTCAATCTATTCTAGTACGTCTTCTTAAATTTCCTGATGTTCCCTTGAAAGATTTGCGTAAAATTGTTGAGTTTGAAATCAAGCATAATATTCATCTGCCTTTTGATGAACCGTATTATGATTTTATTAAATTAGATCGGACGGCTCAGCATCATCTTGATGATGACACCCAATCCCAAGCCGATTCATTCAGCGCTGGATGGAAGGAAGCTGCATCTGCTATGGAGCATTCCAACAATGATCCGTTCGCAACAGAGGACGAAGCGGCAAAAACGCCTTTAACCTGTGAAGTGATTCTGGTTGCAGCACCAATGGCTTTAATCGAGGAGTATTCAGCGTTAGTTCGATCTGTCGGTTTAGTACCCAAAAGTGTTGAAATCAAGGCTTTTTCCTTGTACAGGTTATTAGTAAAGCAAGAGCTTGTAGATACAAGCGGCACATTGATGGTAGTTGATTTAAATGAAACGGTTACGGAGTTAAGTATTTTCCATCATAAACAATTGAAGCTTACACGAAATGTTCCCCTTCCGTTTACATTTGAAGAACACAATGTGAAAGATACGCCTTCAACCTTATCACAAAGTCTAGATTCTTTCGCATTTCAAACCGATGAATCGGATATGAAGGCTGACTTTCAGACGTCATGCAACGATTTAGCCCATGAGCTTGAGCGTCTAATGAACTTTTATCGTTATACGTTAAATAACCGCAGTCATGAGTTTCAAAAGCTCATAATCTCTGGAGATATTCCTAGATTTTCAGAAGTGAAGCAGTTTCTGAATGATCGGCTAAATTTAGAAATTGTTGAATTGAAACCGAAACAACTGCAGTATGACGATCAAAGACAAGTAACGATGAATCCAGTATCATTTGCCGTACCGATTGGATTAGCGTTAAGGGGGAAGGCCACATGATGAATATTAACCTGCTCCCGAAGATTCCATTCATTCGAAAATTGTTCATGCCTTTACTGATCGGCATCATCGCTTTTTGTGTCATCATTTATGCTGTAATGCTGGCAACAACCATCAATTTCAGTTCACGCATCAATCAAGCTGAGCGTGATCTCATTCAGTTGAATAAGCAAAATGTTGACTTACAAAAGACACTAGTTGCTGATCCGCTGGTCAAACAGTATGAAGAGCTCTCGAATGGAATTGAAGCCATTCAATTGACCAGGTACGATTGGAGAGACATGATTGAATCGGTTGCGAATCTCATTCCACATCAATCGAGAATTTTAAGTATGGGGGTAAATGAAGAGTTCGAATTTATGGTTATTCTGCAAAGTCAGGATATGGAGAAACAAGCGGATTTTCTAGGGCGTGTTGAACAATTAGCATTTTTTGAAAGTGTAACGTTGCAGGGTGTAACAAGAAACGAACTAACAACGCAAACGAATGAAAATCGGAATATTAATCCTTTGTTCGGTACGCCTTCACAACTATCTTATGAAGACTTAATCGAAGAGATGGAAAAAGAAATTCCAGAGGTGGATTCCGAACAATCGGCAGCGCTTAATGAGTTACAATGGTTCGTTCAGCAGCAAATGATTCAGAGCGAAATAGGCCTGCAATTACCTGATCGAACTTACAACTGGGAAGTTGCCGATCCTGTAGAAGAAGGACTTATAACGTCCAGCGAGTGGATTGCAGCACAGGAGAAGCTTGAGCGTATTAAATCGTTCAAAGATGTGGATATCGTTGATGCACCTGAGGAAGCTGGAGAAACGGATAATAAAATTATGGTCTATGAAGGTTCATTTATTCTCAAATTGAAGCCGTTCATAGAGAAGTAGGGGAGCTATGAATAAGAAAAAATGGTTAGAGACCTTACAAAAACTGAAATTACCGCATAATGTGTTGATTTTAACAGGTACTATTGGTGTGTTGATTGGAGTCTTGTTGTACAGTCTTGTGGTGCATCCTATGTTAGATGAACATCATCAGCTGTCCAAGGATATTGAAGCGTTAGAGAAGCAGCAGCAGTTGATGGCTAGTCAGCCTAAACCTGAGAAGGTAGAGGCATCTGATTTTAAATCTCTGTTCGATCAGGTTCCGGTAAACGAGCAGTATTCTCAATTTGTGGAGGATCTTAAGCGGTTAGAAGTCAAGAGTGAGGCCGTCATCTTAAATGTAGCATTTGATCAAGAGGGTCAAGCAGTAGATATTTCAAGCCTCCAAGGCTTAGTGGGACAAGTGAATGGTTTGAACAACTCTGAACTTGATGAGGTCAATACAACGGCTCAAAACGAAAACAATACTACCCCTTCCAAGACATCTCCGAACAAAGATGAAGAGGCATTAATCACTAGTTTACCAGTTAGAGTTAGCTTACAGGGCAGCTATGAACAAATTTTAACGTTTATTGAAGACCTACAAACATTGGATCGGTTAATTCGTATAACAAGTTGGACCTGGCACAACACTCCACAATCAGGTTTAGCCGCAGATGTAAATCTTGAATTATTCAAATCAGAGAAGTTTGCGAATATATACGCTAGCATTAAACAACAAGAGCCTGAGCTGTTAGAACCAACAAAAGCTAGAAATCCTATCTTATCGGATGAGCAATTTTTAGAGCAGTTATCGGAATAATAGCCTAAATGGAGGGACATGCATTGAAAAGAAAAATTTTGCTGTCTGTTGTGTTAACAGCCGTTCTTTGCAGCGGCGCTGCTTATGCTGAAAGCAAGTATAAGCTCGTTGAAGTGTTTATGCAGCAAATTGGTATCTCAGTCAATGGACAAACTTTAGGCAGAGAGGCCGATTCATTAGTGTATCAAGGAACAATCTATGTGCCGTTAAGACATCTGTCAGAACTGCTCGGCGCTGAGGTGAGCTGGGATGGTCAGAATCGGAATGTGAATCTTGACTTTCTTAATGACCAGTCTGCTTTATTGCGATCTGCAGCGGATCAAGGCGTCTATCAATATCTTGCGATACAGAACAATTTAATAACGCAAGGCCTTATCGATACGTTAAAAGCTGACGATATGGAAGCAATGAAAGCAGAATTACTGAAATATGATGAATTACGCGAGATTGCTGAAGAAAGCGGGAATGAAGATTTAGCTGAGCAATTCAGTAAATTGCAAGCTGCCGGGGAAATTATGAGGGGAGCTTATGCTGTTAAGAACATGGATGAATTCTACCTAGGGTATGAAATATTCAATTCGAGCGCAAGAGCTATCCACCAAGCACTCCAGAATGGAATTGAAGCCGATTGATTACGGCAGGTCGAAATCGGGTGTGTAGATGATTGCCATCTGATGGCCTAACAGGTAACTGACCGTGACTAAACACACACCCAAGATAAGACCAATGAATAAATAGGTCACGATGTGATTCAACCATTTCAGATGGCGCTGACCCCAAGGTGTATACATTAATAGAACGAATGTAATGGTTACAGCAAATACGATAAATAATATAAGATATAAATTAATCTTCATGGAAATCACCTCATCTTCTAAAAGGTCAATCGATAGTTCAAATCTAGTATATCACGCTAGTAAGCCCAGCGGTGCAATGTCAAGTAGTTAATTTTACGAAACTGGAAAAAGAAAA
>CAYUSG010000180.1:0-5748 GCA_964447355.1 uncultured Paenibacillaceae bacterium | reverse complement strand
ACTTGACATTTATCTTTAATCACGAAGCCTATGCCGAACATTTCCCGCGCTGTGTTAAGCATATTGTGACCGCGGGTGAGCAATTGCATGTCAGTGATCGGATGCGTGATTATTTAACACGCTATGGCTTAAGCTTACACAACCATTATGGACCGTCTGAGACACACGTCGTCACCACCTATACGATTCAACCTGAAATGAATGAGGTTGCCGCACTGCCGCCAATTGGACGGCCGATTGCCAATACGGCGATATATATTTTGGATGGATCAGGACAGCAACAACCGATCGGTGTTATTGGTGAATTGTTCATCGCGGGGGAAAGCGTTGGCCGTGGATACTGGGAACGTCCGGAGCTTACCGCTGAAAAATTTGCGGAGGATCCATTGAGGCCTGGCCAGCGGATGTACCGCACGGGCGACTTGGCCAGATGGCTGGCTGACGGCAATATTGAATACGTTGGCCGTACGGATCACCAGGTCAAAATTAGGGGCCATCGGATTGAGCTGGGTGAAGTGGAAAGCAGCTTAACGAAGCTTGAAGCGGTGAAAGAAGCGGTAGTAACGACTATAGATGAAGAGAATGGACAGAAGGAACTGTGTGCTTACGTTGTGGCCAGCGAGCCATTGGAGGCGCAAGAAGTGAGACAGGCGCTTGCAGGGATGCTGCCCAATTATATGATTCCATCGTACATTGTACAGATGGATCGCATTCCACTGACCCCTAACGGCAAAGTAGACCGCAGGGCATTGCCTAAACCGGACGGCAGCGCTCAGTCGGGCGCGGCTTATGTAGCGCCGCGCACACCGGTTGAGAGCGAACTGGCGGCGATATGGCAAGATGTCCTCGGCCTTGAGCAAGTTGGCGTGTTGGACAACTTCTTTGATCTGGGCGGCCATTCGCTCCGCGCAACGGTATTAGTCAGTCGAATTAATAAGTCGTTTAACGTTGAATTACCGCTGCGAGAGGTGTTCCAGCATCCAACCATTGAACAGTTGGCTAATGTTGTAGAACAGCTGGAGGAACATACTTACGTCCCCATCCCATTAGCTGAGAAGTGTGCAAGCTATCCGATGTCATCTGCACAAAAACGGTTGTATATTATGCATCAGCTCGAAGGTGCCTCGCTAAGCTATAACATGCCGGGTGTGATGATGTTGGAAGGGGAGCTGGATCGTGAGCGGTTTGAGGCTGCTTTCCTACATATGATCGAACGCCACGAATCCTTACGGACGGGTTTTGAAATGGAGCAGGGCGAAGCTGTTCAACGGATTTATGAGACCGTTGACTTTGAGGTGTCCTATATGGAAGTCAGTGAAGTGGAAGCGGCTGAGCGAATTCAATCATTTGTTCGTATGTTTGAACTGGCTAAGCCTCCGTTGCTTCGGGTAGGATTAATCGCCTTGAAGCCACCTGGACAAGAGCAGACGGAGCGACACCTGTTATTGTTCGATATGCACCATATTATTTCAGATGGAACGTCCTTGACGATCCTCATAGAAGAGTTTGCGAAATTGTACGCTGGCGAATTACTTGAACCGCTAAAAGTGCAATACAAGGATTTTGCCGTGTGGAAGCAGTCGAAAGAAGAACTTGAACGAATCAAAGCGCAGGAAGCGTACTGGCTGGATGTGTTGTCTGGCGAGCTTCCGATATTAGAACTGCCTACAGACCATCAACGACCTGCGATGCAAAGTCACAAGGGTGACCGCTTGAACTTTGTGATCAGTGAGCAGCAAAGCGAGGCATTGAAAGCTGTAGCCAAGCAAAGTGGTGCTACCTTATATATGGTGCTTCTAGCGGCGTACACGACATTACTGCATAAGTACAGCGGTCAAGCAGATATTATTGTGGGTACACCGATTGCAGGACGGACTCATGTGGATATCGCTCCACTCATCGGGATGTTTGTTAATACACTGGCGATACGCAGTTATCCGTCGGGAGAGAAAACATTCCAGGACTATTTACAAGAGATCAAGGCACACACCCTTGCAGCCTATGCGCATCAAGACTATCCGTTTGAAGACTTGGTGGAGCAATTGCCGCTGGAGCGTGACTTGAGCCGCAATCCGCTGTTTGATGTGATGTTTGTCTTGCAAAATATGATGCAGTCGACCCAGACGACTGAAGTCGCAGGGCTGCAGTTGAAACCATATGAGAATGACAACCATATATCCAAGTTTGATATGACGTTAACAGCGGTTGAGAGCGGAGCATCGATCCTGTGCGAACTGGAGTATGCAACAGCAATGTTCGACCGTTCAACGATTGAGCGCATGGCGGGGCATTTCTTGCAATTGATCGATGCGATTATCGTTCAACCAGACACTCAGCTTGCATCGCTGAAGATGATAACTGTGGATGAGAAGGTTGTACTGCTTGAGCAATTTAACGCAACGCATACGGATTATCCACGGGATATAACGATTCATCAGCTGTTTGAGGAGCAGGTGGACCGCAGGCCAGATCAAGTGGCTGTCGTGTTTGAGAACCAGCAGCTAACTTACAGTGAGTTAAATGAACAGGCGAATGTGTTAGCTAAGGTGCTGCAGGACAAAGGGGTAGGACCGGATCAATTGGTCAGCATCATGGCAGAACGTTCGTTGGAGATGATAGTCGGTATCATGGGCATCTTGAAAGCAGGCGGGGCTTACTTGCCAATAGATCCTGCGCTTCCTGAAGACCGAATTCACTTCATGCTGGAGGACAGCGGAGCGAGCTTACTGCTGACCCAGCAGCATTTGATGAATACCGTTGCGTTCGCTCATGAGGTGATTAATCTCAATAGAGTAGAGGACTACATTCAATTAGATGACCATGTTCAGTCAGGAGATGGCATCAAGTCAAAGGATTCCATCATGTCTGGAGAACACACAGGGCAAGAGGGCAGCGAAGGGAAGACGCAGACTGCAACAGGTGGCTTGAACACCGTTCAATCTACCAGCAAATCAGACAACTTGGCCTATGTGATTTATACCTCGGGTTCAACGGGCCAACCAAAGGGCGTGCAGATTGAGCATCGCAGCGTAATGAATACGTTGTTTGCGCTGGAAGAGGCGTACCCGTTAGAAGCAGAGGATGCTTATTTGTTAAAAACTGCATTTACCTTTGACGTTTCGGTGACAGAGTTGTTTGGTTGGTTTATGGGTGAGGGACGATTGGTGATCTTGCCGCCGGAAGAGGAGAAAGATCCGAGAGCCATTCTACGTGTAGTGGAACAACATGGCATTACTCACCTTAACTTTGCACCATCGATGCTGAATACCTTTATGCAGGCGGTACAGATTGAGGAAGCGGAGCTGGATCAGCTTAAATATGTGTTTGCAGCAGGCGAAGCACTGTCAGCATCACTTGCGGAAACGTTCTGCAATACGCTGAAACAGACACGTTTAGAAAATATTTACGGTCCAACGGAAACTACGATCTATGCGACATGGTACGGCGTTAAACCCCAAGACGGAAAGATAGATCGTGTATTGATTGGCAAGCCGCTGAACAATGTTCAGGCTTTGATCATGGATGCCGCCGGACAATTGCAGCCCATTGGTGTACCAGGCGAGCTTTGTATCGCAGGGGCAGGCTTGGCTCGAGGCTATTTGAACCGTCCTGACCTGACAGCAGAGACATTTGTGGAACATCCATTTAACGCTGGTGAGCGGATGTACCGTACAGGCGACCTTGCCAGATGGCAGCCAGATGGCAACATTGAATACCTTGGTCGGAAGGACGACCAAGTGAAGATCCGCGGGTATCGGATTGAACTGGGCGAAGTGGAAAGCAGCCTGCTGAAGCTTGAGAATGTCAAGGAAGCTGTTGTGGTGGTGCGAGACGATGACGCAGGGAACAAAGACCTGTGTGCCTATGTGACTGTCGATCAACCTGTGACATCACATGAGTTCAGAAGCGCTCTGGCTCAAAGCCTACCAGGCTATATGATTCCAACATACTTTGTACAGTTGGATGCCATGCCGTTGAATGCCAGTGGCAAAATTGATCGCAAAGCATTGCCTGCACCAGAGGGAAGTGTGCAAATTGGCTCAAACTATATCGCGCCGCGTACAGAGATGGAAGAGGCATTGGCAACAATATGGCAGGATGTACTCGGACTAGAGAAGGTTGGCGTATTAGACAACTTCTTTGACTTAGGCGGACATTCATTGCGTGCCACGGCACTGGTCAGCCGCATTTACAAAGAGCTGAATATTGAACTGCCGCTGCAGGATGTGTTCAAGCATCCAACGATTGAGCAGATGGCAAGTCGAATGGAAGGCATGACGAAGCAAACCTTTGTATCTATTCCAGTGGCAGAACCACAGCCATATTATCCATTGTCATCGGCACAGAAGCGCCTGTACATCTTAAATCAGATCGAAGGTGCCGGGTTGAGTTACAACCTTCCGAACGTCATGATGCTCGAAGGCAAACTGGATCGTGATCGCTTTGAAGCAGCATTCCAAGCACTGATCGCCCGCCATGAATCGTTACGTACGAGCTTTGAGATGCAAGACGGCGAGCCTGTGCAGCGAATTCATGAACAGGTAGAGTTTGCGGTTGAATACATGATTGCCGGTGAAGCTGAAATTGAGCGACTCGCACGAGAATTTGTACGTGAGTTTAAGCTGGATGTGGCGCCGCTCATTCGAGTAGGCTTGGTTACGCTTAAACAAGGGGTTGGTCAAGCATATGCTGGTCAAGCTAGCAATGATGGCGTTGGTGTTAATGACAATAATGTTATTGATGCCAGCAATGTTAACAATGCTGGTATCTCCGGCAACGAGGTTACTATTGGACTGTCCCGACAGCCTGTCCTACAAACAAACCGTCATCTGCTAATGTTCGATATGCACCACATCATTTCGGACGGAACGTCCATGACGGTTATCGTAGAAGAGTTTGCGAGATTGTATGCAGGCCAGGCGCTTGAACCGCTAAACGTGCAGTATAAAGACTTTGCCGTATGGCAGCAGTCCAAAGAAGCGCGTGAGCGAATCAAGGAATCGGAAAGCTACTGGCTGGATGTGTTCGCAGGCGAACTTCCGGTGCTTGAATTGCCAACCGATCATCCGCGGCCAGCAGTTCAAAGTCATGAGGGTGACCGACTAAGCTTTGTGATCAGTGAGCAGCAAAGCGAAGTATTGAAAGCTGTAGCCAAGCAAAGCGGTGCTACTCTATACATGGCACTTTTGGCAGCGTATAAAACGTTGCTGCATAAATACAGCGGCCAAGAAGACATCATCGTTGGGACACCGATTGCCGGTCGAACCCATGCAGACATGGCTCCACTCATCGGGATGTTTGTTAATACGCTGGCGATACGCAGCTATCCATCAAGCAATAAAACGTTCCGAGACTACTTGCAGGAGATTAAAGCGCAGACTTTGGGCGCCTATGGGCACCAAGAGTATCCATTTGAGGATTTGGTCGAGCGATTGCCGCTAGACAGAGACATGAGCCGTAATCCATTGTTTGACACGCTGTTTGTCTTGCAAAATATGGAGCATAAAGCCATAGAATTTGATGCTTTACAGCTCAAACCTCGTACCGTTGAAAGTGGTATGGCTAAGTTTGATCTTACTTTGGCGGCCATGGAAATGGGCCCTGAAATTCATTGCGAGTTCGAATTTGCTACAGCTTTGTATGAGCGTGCGACCATTGAGCGTATGGTGAAACATTTCTTGCAACTTATTGACGAAATAGCTGCTAAACCCGACACAGCGCTAGCTTCGTATGAACTGATAACTAACG
>CAYUSG010000179.1:0-5870 GCA_964447355.1 uncultured Paenibacillaceae bacterium | reverse complement strand
TTACGATATTCATGCAATGGTGAATGCCATATGACAAATACATATACAATTTGCCTGCTCGCTCAAACATGGGCTGGTTTCTAGGAGTTGCGCCGCGATGAGCATGGCTCGCCGGGTCATCCTCGCCCCGATAAGCCTCTGTTTCGTTAATCTGGACGATGATTTGCTCTTCGCCCCGCTGTCTAACGATATAACAACCAATCAACTGTCTTGCAACATCTACACTGCTGCGTTCATAGAATGAACGCGGCAGTGTAGATGTTGCATTAGTCTTCATCTTGATCCTTCGTGTTTCGAAGCATTTCCTTGGGCATCAGCGGTCCAAAATATTGATAAAAATGCGTTTCAATTCGTCCGTTATACAGCTTACGTTTCTTATCGGCTTTTCGCTGGAAATAATGTTCCACATTTCGATTTGGGTTGAGGACGAACGTTGACCATGTATCATTTTTATGGGCTGTAGAAACTAGCTGTCTGATTAAGGTTTCCACTTCTTTATCATCGCTTAATCTTTCGCCATATGGGGGATTTGTAATGAGACAGCCATAGTCACCTACTGGCACAGCTTTGGCTACTGGACAGACTTTGAATTTAATGTCTTTATGGAAGCCCGCCTTTTTGGCATTATGTTGAGCAACTTCAATCGCTTCCGGGTCAATATCTGAGCCATAGATTTCTAGATCAATGCTGTCGTCGAACGCATCGTAAGCTTCATCTCTAACCTCATTCCAAGCTTTCTCTCCAATAATTCCCCATGCCTCGGATGGAAATGAACGGCGCAATCCTGGGGCTACATTCCAACCAATCATTGCTGCTTCAATGGGAAGAGTGCCCGATCCGCAGAAGGGATCTAAGAGAGGGCGTTCAGCACGCCAACGGGTAAGCTGGATTAATGCTGCAGCCATTGTTTCTTTCAAAGGTGCTTCTGTAATATGGGTTCTGTACCCGCGCTTATGTAAGCTTGGTCCTGTTGTGTCAAGGGTTATGGTCGCCGTGTCTTTTAACAAAGAGACCTCGATGGTATATAGGGGCCCGGTTTCCTCGAACCAATCTGTATGGTAGGTTTGTGACAGCTTATCCACGATGGCTTTTTTCACAATGCCTTGGCAAGCAGGCACACTGGATAATTGGGATTTATGAGAACGACCTTGAACAGGGAACTCGCCGTGTTTTGGAATCCAGTCCGCCCATGGCAGCGCTTTGGTCCCCTCGAACAATTCATCGAAAGTAGTGGCCTTGAACTCACCCATTTTAATGAGAATGCGGTCAGCCGTACGAAGCCATATATTGGCACGACAAACATCCTGCGGTGATCCTGAGAACGTCACGCGACCATTTTCGGTCATAAGATCATCATAACCTAGCTGCTTAATTTCGCGGGCAACAATCGATTCGAGGCCCATAGGACAAGTGGCAATCATTTGTAGCTTGGACATCATTTCACTTCCTTCTTAGCGGTGTGGCATTGGCATATTATCCATATAGTAAATATAGTATAGGGGATTCCTAAGAAGGATACAAATGACAATGGAATGATTTAACCGAACTCCTCACTGCGATTATCAGACTTCTGAGTGCTTTGATTCCACCGAAACCACAATGCATTACCAAGCATAAGAATTGCACCAACAATAAAAATGCCACGAATACCTATCAAACCCGAGAATAAACCGCCTAAAGTAGCTCCAGTCATGTTTCCCATGCTTAGAAAGCTGGTGTTAAAACCAAAAGCCCGGCTCACCATCCCATTAGGCGTATATTGGCGTATAAGCGCATTAACGGAGGGGAGCAATCCGCCAATGAATAAACCCATAAAGAAGCGGCTAATGATAAGCTGCCAAACATTGTGAACGAAAGCTTGAGGAATTAATGCAATGGTTGAACCAATCAGCGCGAACATTAAGATCTTAGATGATCCATAACGATCCCCTAAACGGCCAAGAATAGGAGATGCAAGCATATTAGAGACGCCTGTGACTGAACCGACTAATCCCGCATAAAAAGCAATCATCGATATATCAGGATGCATCTCTTGAATAAAGAGAGGCAATAAAGGCATCGAGCTTGTAATGGCAAATTGAATGACAAAAGTAACACTGAATAGGGCTAACAATGGTTTGACTTGTATTAACTGTTTAAAGCCGGTGATGATAGACACTTGTTCTTGATTCGAAGCTTCTTGGGCATTAAACTGCTCTTTCACCACGAACAAAGCCAGAAGTGTGGCCAGTAGGATGAGTGTGCCAGTAATATAGAAAATGGGGCGATAACCAACCCAACCTGCCATAAGACCGCCAATTAATGGGCCTAGGATGGTGCCGCCGACCGTCCCTGATTGTACGACCCCCATAGCAAAGCCTGCACGTTCTTTTGGGGTAGTTGCCGCTACCAAGGCTGTCGCAGCCGGATTAAAACCTGAGATGACTCCATTTACAAGCCTAAGTGCAAGCAAATGCCAGACATTACTCGAAAAACCCATCAAGATCATGACAATAGCCATACCAAAACCAGATCGGAGCAGCATTATTTTACGTCCATACCGGTCAGCCAGCTTTCCCCATAACGGCTGAAATAAGAACGAGGTCACGAAGTTTGCTGCAAAAATAATACCTGCCCATCGGGCTACTTGTTCAGGTTCGTGTATACCGAGCTCTTGAATATAGTAAGGCAGAAAAGGGATAATCATAGTCATGCCGCTCATGACAAGGAACAGTCCCAGCCACAAGACGACTAAATTCAATTTCCAACGTATCATGGTTTCACTTCCACCGATTGTATTGCATTCATTATACCACTGTTTAATAAATGAAGTCTTTTCTTTGGTTAGTGATTGCGTCACATTTATAAGCTAGATTTGACATGAAACCAAAGGGTGTTATATCATAATGTGAAACCTATTGGTTTTATTTTGATGTGAAAAGGAGCAGAATGATGACAAACGACGACCAAGGACAAGCATTACCAGAGATTAAACATACGATCTTGATTAATGCGCCCATTGAAAAGGTGTGGCAGAAGGTTTCATCTGAAGGCATTGAAGCTTGGTTTATGCCTAACGATTTTAAAGCGGAGGTAGGGTATGCATTTCACTTGCAGTCGCCTTTTGGTCCTTCTCCATGTAAAGTGTTGGAGATCAATGCGCCTAATCAATTATCCTTTTCTTGGGATACAGAAGGTTGGATCGTTACGTTTCAACTAGCAGAGGTGGATGACCAAACGGAATTTACACTCATACACGGCGGGTGGAAAGCTGGAGATGAGATCCTTCCTAAAGCTAATGCATCAAGTGCTGTTATTAGAGAACGTATGGATCAAGGCTGGGCGGGTATTGTTCAGGCACTTAAACAAGAGGCTGAGCAAGCGTGACATCGTCCTCCGTACCGAAGCACGATGTATTTCAAGCCATTGCAGAGCCTACGCGCAGAGAAGTTTTACGCTTATTGTCGGAGCAGGATTTAACGATCGCCGAGATTGCTGAGCAGTTCCCTATCAGCCGAACTGCGATTGCGAAGCATCTGCATATTTTAACTGAAGCAGAGCTGGTGCAAGGCACCAAGCAAGGTCGTAAGAAACTGTATCGATTGCAACCTGAACCACTGGCAGAAATTAAAGATTGGATCGCCTATTTCGACCAATTCTGGTTGAATAAGCTGTCCATGCTGAAATACACCGTCGAAAAGGATCAATCCTAACAAGTGGCTTGTCCTATCAACACGGTTGGAATATTAAAGTTTTAAACCATATAAAGGGGCAGTTCGAAGTCGAAAATAATGACTTTGGACTGCCCCTTTTACAATAATAGATCAATGTTTGGAAAATAATGAAGTGAAAATGTGTTATACTCATACATGGTAATAAATGTATTATTTTTCAGGAATAGCTATGCTTTACAGGAGGATGTGAAGGATTGAAAACCATAGAAAAGGCGAAGGGGTACGGCCAGATTCAAATACTCTCGCCTTATGAACTGCAAATCCTGCAGCAAGTGGAGATCGTGAGATATGCTGGGGAGCATGCAAAGCTGTATCTATCTGGCATCGTGCCTGAAGCGCTTCAAGCAACCTGTGTGGAACGAGCCGAGGGTGAGGATACCGTAGAATTGCGGGTGCTTGAAGCCAGCGGTTCAACGCGTACCGTCTTCAAAGGGCTGGTATCGAGTATCGCAGTGAGAGCGGTGCAGGGTATTTATTATTTAGAGCTTGAAGGCATCTCTTTCACCAGTTTAATGGACCTGAAGCGCCAGAGTCGCTCCTTCCAAGACCACGGTATGTCGTACAGTGATATGATAGCAACCGTGATATCATCATACGCAGGCTCAGATGTTATTGATTATGTAACATACGCTTCCACTTTAGGAGGCTTTACATTACAATATTTGGAGACCGATTGGCAGTTTGTGAAGCGGATGGCATCGAGATTCGGAGCTGTGGTGATGGCTGAAGCGGTAGGCGACGGTCCGAAATTCACCATTGGCTTGCCGGATGGTCGGTTGCATCAGATGCCGGACACGCCATTTGTCGTCAATCGCAATTTAGCAGACTTCATGAACATTGCCATGAATGAGGGCAGAGGCAGTGAACTGGATTTTACCTCCTACACCATAGAAACAGATCAAATCTACAACATTGGGGATAAGATATTGTTTCAAGAGGGAGAATTAACCGTTGCAGGCTACACCGCTAGATTAGAAGACGGCGTCCTCAAATACACCTATATATTAATGCTCGAAGAAAGTATACGTGTACGGCATATCCTGAATGAAACGATGGTTGGTGCAACACTACAAGGTCGAGTTGAAGAGGTAAACGGCCATGCGGTGAAGGTGCTGCTGGATATTGACGAAGGTCAGGAGCATGCTATAGCAGGCTGGTTCCCATATGCTTCAGCCTATGCCGCGGAAGGGACAGGCGGGGCTTCTACGATATGCCGGAGGCTGGAGATCGGGTACAGGTTAGGGTGCCTGGTTACGACGAAGGGCAATCAGTGGCGGTCAGTTCAATCCACCTGGAACCACCAAGCACGGACCCTTCTGTGAAATACTGGCGCAATCAAGGCAATGAAGTGTTATTCGATGGTCAAGCTTTGACTTTTACAGTGAACACTAGTGGAGCAGGCAGTAATCAATTAAAGCTGGATATTGAAGAGGGCATCAAATTATACAGCGAAAAAGAAATTATTTTGCATACAGACAAGGATATTACATTTGAAGCCGAGCAGAAACTTACCTTGACTGCTGGGGAAGCTATATATCTTATATGCAAAGACAGCAGTATCGTGTTGGATGGCAATTCGGATTTGCGAGCGAATCAGCTGACATTAACAGGCATAGAGAAAGGCCCTGTCGAGATAGCACCGCTGCCAGCAGAATACGCTAAGGTGATCCCAGCAATCATCGCCCAAGAATCAGGGATTCTAAAGCGCAGGCGGGACGAGGATGATCGGAAGCGAGAAAAGAACAAGAAGAAAAGCAGCTTCTGGGGCAATTTGGTAGATGGATTACAAACAGCCTTGGATGTGGTCGGGATGATCCCAGCGGTGGGCAAAGCTGTTGTATCCAAAGTTGTGGATACGGCGTTATCTGTGGTTGCGAGTATTCCTTATGCCATAGCAGCTGTAGGTAAACCCGCGGCAAGAGCAGCGGTTAAAGCATCTGATGCGGTAAGGTCAATGGTGAGTAAAGCAAGCGCCGTGACGGGCAAAGTGGTGACCTCTGCACGAATAGCGGCACAAGACGTTGATCTCTCAGAAACACTAGCTCAGCTTAAGCAGAATTATAAGGAAAACTCTAATAGTTTGAAGAGATCGTATCAGAAGGTCAAGGATGAAACGGCAGCGGAAGATAACGGAAGAAATTTTGATTTAATGGAAAC
>CAYUSG010000178.1:0-6018 GCA_964447355.1 uncultured Paenibacillaceae bacterium | reverse complement strand
TAGGAGATGTGTAAATGAGAATTAAAAAATTGTTAACGGTACTATTTTTAGCTCTGATTAGTGTAGTTGTATGTATCCCAACTAATGCATTTGCTTATGAAGGTGGCTTGTTAAATGGAAAAGTACTGGCAACAGGCGGGGCAAATCAATCCGGAATCATTACCAGTTCTTCAGGAGTAACAAATCTCGTTACAGATAACGATTAATTAACATCCTATTCTTTAGGTGTTAAAGACGGCAATAATAATGCGGTGTGGTACGAGTTTCCTACCGAAACCACCATTTCTTCGTATAGATTAAAGACTAATGGTCAAGGTATCCCAAGGATCTATACATTAGATTCTAATGGTGTGTACGTTAGTACGATAATTACGCCAGCGAATACAGAAGGTATTTTACGTGAGATAACGAATAGAGCAGGAATAAAATATATTATGATATCAAATAGAGATGCCTCCGTTGATGTTGAGGTGCTTGAATTTGACGTTTTTGGTGTACCTGATACAGTTGCTCCTATCTCACCAAATGGACTGGTTGGTGAGCCATCAGACTCTCAATTTAATATTATGTGGGATCAAAATACAGAAACAGATCTAGATGGTTATAATGTATATGTTGATGGGGTGAAAATTAATAATACAGTAATCTCAACAACAAATTATACATTGACCAATTTATATAATGGTCAGGAATATAATATCTATATTACTGCCGTCGATATTTACGGTAATGAATCGCTGCCAAGTCATATTGTGACCGCTATTCCAATTGCATCAATTCAAGCCCCTATGAATTTGACGGCAACGACAAATTCAGGGAGCGTTTCTCTATCTTGGGATGCAGTACCAGAGGCTGACAACTACATAGTTAAACGCTCCACTACATCTGGTGGACCCTATACTACAGTTGCTGAAAGTGTTTATGAAACTTATGAAGATACAGATGTTATAAGCGGTACAACATATTATTACGTAGTTGCAGCAGTAAATGCAGGCGGAGAAAGTCCTGATTCAAATGAGGCAGCTATTACCTTCAACAACACACTCTCATTAGATGTGGAAAAATTAGTATCAACTGTTAGTGGTTTGGATGAATTTACTGTAGATGTAAAGCTCAATAATGCCTTCGACATCTATGCAGAAGATCTAACTGTAACCTATGATACAACGTTATTTGAACTCGTTAGTTCAGATGTTGGATCTACAGGATTGGCTTTCTATCATAAAGATGAAGCTACAGCAGGTCAGTTGCGTTACATCATTGCCAGCCAAGGTAGAGATTACGGTATCAATGAAGACACCGCTATTGTTAAGTTAACGTTCAAGGCGAAGAATGTTGCGGGTACAGGTACTATAGGTATCTCAAGCGGTTTAGTTGCTGATAGTGTAGGTAATGAGTACACACCAGAATTAAATGGAACCGACATCACCGTAGAATTGAATAGTGCAGATGTTAATAATGATGGAAAATTTTCTTTAGGAGATTTATCAATCGCAGCATATGATTACCTTCAAGTTGCAGCCAATGTAAGTGATCCTGATTCTGACGTAGATAAGGACACCAATGTAAATGATATTGACTTAAATCTAATCGTTGAAGCTATTCTATCAAGCGTGTAAAATTAAAAGCATGTATCTAAAGTCTCCATTCCCTCGCGGTCTGGAGACTTGCTGTAGGTTAATAATTACAGAACAGGCAAATTGAAAGTTTTAGGTCGCAATTTAATTTAGGGGGAGGTTCTGATTAGATACGCCTACTTCACTTTATTAATATTTTTAACATTAGTTAATCTCGGTTTTACGGTTTACACAGGAATTTATTCTAAGGAATTAAGCGAAATGAATAGATTCGGAATGAATTTATTCATGATCTTCCTAATGGCATCGGTATTAGCTTTTTGTTGGTATAAACTCTTCTCATGAATCAAAGATAAAAAATTATAACTTTGCACCGCATTCTCAATCATGGGTTTGCGGTATTTTATTTCCTTTAATTATAATCAACACAAAGAGCCTTCCTATGTAGGAAAGCCCCTAGTGTATTGATTATTCACAATTCAACATTGGTCATAGTACCAATCAGTAAATCCCAGTACATCGAAAAATGGCTAAAATGCTTGTCCCGCTTGGAATTGTGCAGTGCATCATATAAGGATTCATTGAAGATGTTCAAACCCCTATATCATTTGTTCGGGCACTCGTCTAAGGAAACGATCGAAACCAGCTCGTAGTTGTATCACCGTCTATTAGCTTCAAGAAATCTCCCGTAACATGAAGCTCCACGATGTGTCCCGGCCTGTCCTTGACAAGAAGATGTAATTCATTAGCATCCGCATACAAGACTTCGAAGCCTATCTGTTCCATCTCTTCATCCATTTCATACCGCAGTGTACCTAGATCTTGTCCCCGCTTAAGCAGGTTTAAAACCACGTTACTCTCCAGACTGGACCATCGTCCAACGACACTTTCTAAATCTACTGCCCTGCGATAGATGGTTTGATTCGAAGTCAGGATATCTGAGATATGCGCTGGGATTTGAAACGAATACGATTGTTCGCTCGATAAATAGAGCTGCATACGATCAGTGTCGGTCAGCATAAACCATGCTGCTGGATCAGGCGTCTCTTGTATAATCTGTGATTGAATCTGCTCGACTTCCCCTTTGAAAGTGCGGATATAAGGAATGGCTTGTTTATCCAGCCAAGCTATTTCATTAGACGGTAAAATGACGGACTTGTATACTTGATTAGCGATCTGCGTTAACATCTCATCCGCAGGTGACCAGCTAAACAGTTGGTCGTTCAACGATTCTACTAAAACGTTTTCATCCTTCCACATTTTAAAGGTTCGTACCTTCCTAGCAACTAAAGCAGCCGATTGGTCTGTCTCCAAGGAGATATAATGCAACGTACGGTCCGCCTTCAATACATAAATTCCCTTGCCATTCAAAGTAATATGCTCTTGTATGACATCACTGGCTAAGCGCTCAGCGGAAGCTTGTTCACTCGAATGGAGTTGTGCGGCATACAGATGATAAGCATGCTCCACCTCAGAAGTCGTACGAAACATAACATTACCGTTTGTATCCGATAAATAGAACGTATTTATAGGATGCTCAAAGAGCATTTGGCGTCCCCCTACCGTATGCCAAACATTCAGAATGCTATTCTCATCGGTATACACTACCGAATGGCCACCCGCACTCACTTGATACGATTGTACATGCTGAGCAACCCGCACAACGCCTGTTGCATCCCACATGTACAACTCGTTAGCCTGCGTTGTGTAATACACCCGATTATGGGATTCGGCACAATAAAATTGTTGGACATGATCCGCTATTTTAAATGGGGCAGATGGTTCCATATATTTCGCTTCGATACGAAAAAGCTGCCCGCTTTGCTTCATATAACAAATAGCAAATTCATCACCCGAGAACTGATACTCCCTCCAAGCTACATGATCATCCAGCAGCAAGGGGACTTGTGCATTGCTTGCGTACCATAATCCGTCATTGCTGTCCAAATATAATACTCCTGGGCTTTCCTTCGCGAATCTAAGACTGCTTCTCATCACATCTTCAGCTACTCGTGTGAACGGCGAAGTATCCGTCTTGATCAACAGATTGCCTGTTTGCGGCTCGCTAACACTAGGGCTGAAAGACCAAAGGAGAGGGGGCTCCATCAGCTCCAACCTCTCCTCTTCCGTCCGCACACTGCAGCTTGTCAACAGAATAACGGCAATCCATACCATGGTTAAGACCATTCTCCGTGAGTTCATGCATGCATCCCCTTTTATTTATGTGTACCGTTGCAGATCTTAGAGTTGTTCATTTGCTGCGTCTTGGGAAGTCATTCATTATGTAGAATTGTCATGGCCACTTAAGAAATCTCAGGTTCATTAGGCGCTTCTAATTGTCTTACCAACAAATGTTGAAAATCCTGTGCGGAAATAGGAGGACTGAAATAATAGCCCTGAACCTCATGACATTCATTCTGCCATAAAAACTTCAGCTGATCCTCTGTCTCCACACCTTCAGCTATGACCTTTAACTTCAAGTGGTTAGCAATCGAAATAATGGTGGAAACAATCGCTGCATCGTTCGGGTCCACCATGATATCACGAACGAAGGAACGGTCAATTTTAAGCTTATAAATTGGGAATTTCTTCAAATAACTTAGCGAGCTGTACCCAGTTCCAAAATCATCAATACTAATATTAATGCCCAGCTGCTTAAGGTCCACTAATAAATCAATAGTACGATTCACATCAAAGGTCATGCTTTCTGTAATTTCCAGCTCCAGCCACTTCGGATCTAATCCGGTGGTGTCTAATACCTGTTTGATCTTAGATACCAAATTCTGTTGCAGAAATTGCCTAGACGATAAGTTGACCGAGACCGGAATCTTCGGCAATCCTAAATTCTGCCAAGTCTTCACTTGATTACAAGCCGTGCTGATGACCCAGTCCCCGATCGGAACGATCATCCCATTCTCCTCTGCGAGCGGGATAAACTTTCCTGGCGGCACCATCCCCTGAATAGGATGATTCCAACGAATTAATGCCTCAGCGCCAACAATTAATCCGCTTTCAATATGCATTTGCGGTTGATAATACAGTTCAAATTCACCGTAATCATAGGCTCGACGTAATTCGTTCTCTAAGGTCAAGCGTTCGAAGGAACGAATGTTCATCGCTGCGGTATAGAGCTGAAAATTATTCTTCCCTTGATCCTTCGCCCTGGATAGAGCAGTATCTGCATTCTTCATGAGCGAGTCCGCTTTATCCGATTCGGACAGCATAACGCCCCCGATGCTTACCGTAATATGAATCTCATAATCTTGCAGTTGAAACGGCGCCTCGAATACTTTGAAAATGACAGATACCCGTTGTTCAACCCAATTCTCGGAATTCGCCCCAAGGAAGAATAAAGCAAATTCGTCCCCTTCCATGCGGGCTACTCCTTCTCCTTCATTCACACAACGTGTCAGACGCTCAGCTACCTGAAGCAACAGAATATCGCCATAATCATGCCCCAACGAATCATTTACGAGTTTGAACCGATCAATATCCATCATAAGTACGGCAATCGTCTCATCAGGTCCGAGATAAGTCAATGTTTCATCCAATTGGTCTTTAAATAAACGGCGATTAGGCAACCCTGTTAAATCATCATAATACGCCATATGCCTGATCCGTTCATCAGTCCGTTTCTGCTCCGTGATGTCCACACAGATCATGAATACGCCAACCATCTTCTCATTCACAGAAATCGGCACACTAGTTACATGCAGGTCAACCCTAAATCCTTTTCTATGAATGACGGAGGTATCAAAATTTTGAGGATACCCTTTCCGGGTTCTCTTGAAATGGTACTTTGTCTTCTCTATATCCTCCTTATGTATGTAGCTGCTAAGAGAAGCCATTCTTAAATCCTCAATCGTATAGCCGGCAAAACCCGAAGCTTTGTCGTTAATTTTCTGGATGCGCCCATGTAGATCAACAAGCACAATCCCATTTGGTGAATAATCAAACAGCGATTTGAAAATTTGATCATTGTGCTCTAACGCATCTGTTCTCCGCTTCCGGCATATATTGAAATAAGCAATCGTACCAACTATAGCAACGGTTCCTGACAAAATTAATGATGGAATCACTTCCCAAAGCAGGGCACAGATCCAGCTGATAACAGCCAGAACAAACAAAAAACCTATAAAAAGTATAATGTTTTGCTCACTACATATTTTGTTTCTCGTTCCAGACTGTCTCACACGGTGGACCCCTTTCTCATCTAAGATACTTAAGGTGATTTGGATTGCCAGACCGCAATTGCAAGCAGCAGCCAACCTGCTAAGAAGGAGAGACCTCCGATGGGCGTGATAGCCCCCCACCATGTAACTCCCGATATACTTAGAATATACAGACTTCCTGAGAAAATAATAATACCCGTATTAATGAGTCGAGCTGACCATTGGAGTCGTTTTGTTTCTTTTAACTTGCTGGCTACTAAACCAATAGC
>CAYUSG010000177.1:0-6079 GCA_964447355.1 uncultured Paenibacillaceae bacterium | reverse complement strand
AATGCAGTAAGGGAGCCACTCCGTGGCCCCCGAAAATTTATAATTTCTTATATTTAAAAAGGGAAACTGCACGCAGCAGCTCCCCCTGAATTAACTGAATTTTGGATTCGTCATATCATTGAGATATTCGCGGATTTGATCGGGTGTCTTAGCAAATTTACTATGCAGATGGCCGATCTTCTCGCCCTTGGTAAAAGCAATTAAGCTGGGTATTCCCCTGACTTGATTCGCTTCAGCAATGGGCTGGAATTCCTCCGCATCCATCTCCAGCCAATCAATCTCGGGATGCTCCGCGATAATATCGCCAATGAAACGATCAAGGTTCCTGCAATCCGGGCACCAGCCCGTTTTGAATTTAATGATTGTAACCTTGTCCTGATTGATTTGTTCGTTATACTGGGCTTCACTTTGAATCACTTTCATGGTATCCCCTCCTGGCTCTATTATTTCACTCGTCAGAAGCTCGGTCAAGCATCCAGCTTTGTCACGCCGCTGCATCCCCTTCAAGCGAAATCCGCGCTTGCACAGGGCAAACGTCCAAACATCAAGAACCCTGCCCACATAGACTATACTAAACCACTGCAAAGGAGGTTGTGTCCATGTCCGCAGGAGCAGGTTATGGTGCGTTTACTTCTACAGGAGCAATCTTAGTTTTATTCATTCTATTAGTCATTATCAGCCGTACTTTCGTATATTAATATTCATTCACTAAAGTAAAGGGTCGCCCCATCTCTTTGATAGGGCGACCCTCTTGTTATGACATCATACATTTAAACAAGTGCAAAGGCTTTCGCTGTACTTTCGCCAAAACTAATCGCTTGTTGCTTGATTTGCTCAGCTTGATCCGGAGCAAAAGCCATTCCCTCAGCAACGATTGTATCAAGCATTTCAACACCAATAAGTTCATAATGGTTCTAATGTAGCTGTCTCCAATGGAAACATTATACAATCCCTATCAAAATATGTATAAACGAATTCATTTATTCCACATAACCTAAATCTTATTGCAATGGAATACGATATTCCGAGCAATGTTCGATAATGTGCTCTCCTTCTTGATACACCCAGCTAAATTTAAGCGTTGTTCCTTTATACCCTGTTCGTTTAACAATATCGGGTCCAATGACATCATCTAGATGCTCTAAAATTTGTGCTTGCAGCATCTGGAATCTTTGCTTATTCTGATAAACTAACGCCTCAGCTGTATCAGCACCCGCATGTTGCAGGTAATACCGCAGGGCTGTCTCCTCATCGGTTAACTCCTCTGGCAATGGTTGTCCATTCATGCGAAATAAATCTTTAACCGTGCGAATCCAATCGGCATATAAATCTATCGTAACCTCGTACATTATATCCTCCTATTCTCTTAACGCATCCTTTAATTTTGTCGCCATACTGCTCGCCAGCTCCTTCTTTCGCTGGTGCGTAGACTGATGCACTAATCGTTTCAGCCTTCAATTCTCCTCAGCCCATGTAAAGCTTTGTTCTATGTATTGCTCTAAGTAAGGGGATGTATTCCCCGCCTTTTGACACAATTGACTTAATTCCGAGCGCAGGCGATGTAAATCCCAATTATCGTTCTGTTTCATGTTACACCTCCCGTATATTCTTATAACAAAACTCCGCGAATGCACAGGGGCATTCGTCCAACCAAATTTGGCATCCAACTCATAAAGTATAGTAAATCAAGACAAAAGGAGGTATGTTGTATGTCTCACGCAGCAGGCTATGGCGGTTATACCACAACGGGTGTCATTTTAGTGTTATTCATCCTTCTTGTTATCATCAGTCGTACTTTTGTCCTGTAAGTAATGGATCATAAGCTGAGGTGCCTTCACATGTGAGGGCACCTCTTTCATTGTACGCTCACTGAGCGCATTTCCTTTAGTTTGCTTCTTTCAACGCTTTCGTGAACGCTTCGGATTGCTCCATATTCTGCTCCAGCTCCATCGCTGGGATATCGAACAGCTCCTGCAGCGTGTACACCCTGCCCTTATCATCTTTATACACTGCGTGGTGCGGTGAGAATTCAGTAGGCGAAGCCAAACCTGCGGCGGCTGCTAACACGAATAGACTCTCACGTAGTGCTAACACATAATTCGCTACACGATATTGTTTCTCCGGTATAACGAGCGCTTTCTGAAGCTTCGGATCCGTCGTTGCTACTCCGACTGGGCATTGGTTCGTATGACATTTCTCCGCACCAATACAGCCTACGGAAATCATGAAGCCGCGTGCAATTTGAATTAAGTCTGCTCCCATACATAAGGCGATGGCCACTCGGTCCGGCGTGAACAACTTGCCCGAAGCGATGATCTTCACTCGCTCTCTCACCCCGTATTTGCGCAGTGTTCGATCTGCGATCATCAGTGCCGATCGAATAGGAAGCCCTACACTGTCAGCCAATTCTTGGTACGTTGCCCCAGTGCCGCCCTCACCGCCATCTATAGATATAAAATCAGGACCCATACCAGTGCGCTTCATATAGGCCGCAAGCTCATCTACTGAATCTGGTGCGCCCACTACAATCTTGATTCCAACAGGCTTCTGCGTAGCCTCTTTCATCTGCTCCACAAACCGCATCAGTGAATCCATATCATGAAATTCTTTAAAACGGTTGGGGCTGTCAATCGTTTTGTATGGCTCCACACCTCGAATCTTGGCAATTTCAGGCGTAACCTTCTTGCCTTCAACGTGTCCCCCGCGTGTCTTCGCACCTTGTGCCAGCTTTAATTCGAAAGCCTTAACCTGCGGAATGGCCGCTTTCTCCTTCACTTGCTCCCAATCTATTTCCCCATCTGTGGTACGTACACCGAATAAACCGGGACCGATTTGCATGATAATATCAGCGTCCCCCTTGAGATGATGCGGTGACAAGCCGCCTTCACCTGTATTCATCCATGTGCCCCCAGCCATGCCTAGTCCATTGGAGAGTGCTGTAATTGCATGCTCTCCTAATGCGCCATAGCTCATACCCGACATGCCCACAAGCCCTTTAACTCGGAACGGATACTTGCAATTTGGCCCAATGACCACTGCATCTTCATCTGCCAGAAGCCACGGTTTGGCTTGAAGCTTCTCGGCATGTTCTTTTCTTGAGAATAATGTTTCTTTATCGATGACATACTTTTGCGTTTCTCTTAACTGGTCTTGATCAACCCGAAGCTCGGTTATCTGCTTTGCGAACATCGCGTTTCGGATATAATACCCCGGAGCTTGAAAATCCCGCTTGGATCCAAAAGCAATAATATTCTTCATATATTTGCCCGCCAGCACAACATTAAGAAACTCAACCCGTGAGAAAGGCTTCCCTTCCGTATCGTGGTTGAACAAATACTGCCTCATCTCTGGACCAATCATCTCAAGGATATACCTTACTTTGCCTAGAACAGGAAAATTCCTCAGTACAGAATGCTGCCGCTGCCTAACATCCAAGAATCGAATGAATAGGAGAAACACTAATGGTACAAGTACCATGATTAAAAAAAAGGCCAATACACCAATCACAAATCCATTTTGCACCATCACTCGCCCCTTTCGCTTATACGGGTTTTATAAAATGGTAACTGATCCTCACGTCCTATGCAATACATCCCGCCCTATTCTAATGTAAGTTCTATCAAACCTATAATATGCTATGGCAATCAAAGGTCAAAGAATGATACAATAGTTAAAGATTTGGGTCGAATACGATGATCCATTAGTAGGTTATTAACTCTCGGGTGAGAGTGAGAATAGAAGGGGGATTTATTCATATGCGTTCAGACATGATTAAAAAAGGCTTCGACCGTGCGCCTCACCGCAGCTTGCTTCGTGCAGCAGGCGTTCAAGAAGAGGATTTCGGCAAACCATTTATCGCCGTATGTAACTCTTACATCGATATTGTGCCCGGTCACGTGCATTTACAAGAGTTCGGTAAAATCGTCAAGGAAGCGATTCGCGAAGCAGGCGGTGTTCCGTTCGAATTCAATACTATCGGGGTGGATGACGGTATTGCTATGGGACACATCGGAATGCGCTACTCCCTGCCAAGCCGTGAGATCATTGCAGATTCTCTTGAAACTGTAGTATCCGCTCACTGGTTCGACGGCATGGTATGTATCCCTAACTGTGACAAAATCACGCCAGGAATGATGATGGGCGCGCTTCGCGTGAACATTCCAACCGTATTCGTCAGCGGCGGTCCGATGAAAGCAGGTAAAGATAAGAACGGCAAATCGATCTCCCTGTCTTCTGTATTCGAAGGCGTAGGAGCTTACCAATCTGGTAAAATCGACGAGCAAAGCTTAACTGAGCTTGAGCAATACGGCTGTCCAACTTGCGGTTCCTGCTCTGGTATGTTCACAGCGAACTCTATGAACTGCTTAGCAGAAGCTCTAGGTTTAGCGCTCCCTGGCAACGGTACCATCTTAGCCGTTTCCCCTGAGCGTAAAGAGTTCGTTAAACGTTCCGCTAAACAGCTGATGGAATTGATCAAATTGGATCTTAAACCGCGTGATATCGTGACCGAGGAAGCAATCGATAATGCATTCGCATTAGATATGGCGATGGGTGGTTCTACCAATACCGTGCTTCACACGCTTGCTTTAGCTCATGAAGCTGGAATTGACTACCCGATCGAGCGTATCAACGAAGTTGCAACCCGCGTACCGCATCTAGCAAAAATCGCTCCAGCCTCCGATTACCACATCGAGGATGTGCACAACGCCGGTGGCGTGAGTGCCGTATTAAATGAGCTATTGAAGAAAGACGGCGCGATCCATGGTGATCGCATTACCGTTACGGGTAAAACCATTAGAGAAAACGTTGCTGGTTGTGACATCCAGGACACCGATGTCATTCATACCATCGATAACCCGCATAGTGAACAAGGCGGTCTAGCGGTATTGTTCGGTAACCTTGCTCCAAACGGCAGTATTATTAAAGTCGGCGCGGTAGATTCTTCTGTTGGCGGCTACCACAAAGGTCCTGCGATCGTATTCGAATCTCAGGAAGAAGCTTTATCAGGCATCGCCAACGGCAAAGTCAAAGAAGGCCATGTCGTGGTCATTCGCTACGAAGGTCCTAAAGGCGGTCCGGGTATGCCGGAAATGCTGGCTCCAACCTCACAAATCGTAGGGATGGGCCTTGGCGCTAAAGTCGGTTTAATTACAGACGGTCGTTTCTCCGGTGCATCCCGCGGGATCAGCATCGGTCACATCTCGCCAGAAGCAGCTGAAGGCGGTCCGATTGCTTTCGTAGAAGACGGCGATATCATCGAGCTTGACCTTAAGAAACGCACGATCCAGCTTGAGATCAGCGACGAAGAAATGGCAAAACGCAAAGCCAACTGGAAAGGCTTCGAGCCTAAGGTGAAGACGGGCTACTTGGCTAGATACTCCAAGCTAGTAACCAACGCCAGCACAGGCGGCGTGATGAAAATCGATTAATGTTACTAATGAAACCATTTCATAACGCATGATGGAATGGTTTCAAATAAACATAAAAGCTGTCGTCAGAGGTTGTATACACACCTCCAGCGACAGCTTTTATAATTTAGACGTTTGATTTATGTTGTCGTACGTTTATACGCGCTGATCTAAAAATTGGCCAATCATCTTTTTCAATTTCCCTTCCAAATCAAGCACATATTTCTGAGGATACTCATTAATCACTTCATTCGTACTTGGATCCGTAATCACCGTGTAGTACCGCTGAGTGGGTTCATGAAATTTGGCTCGTGACACCAATATGGCAGAATCCTGATTCACTTTCGTTTCCAGCGAATCGTGCTCTGATGTTAAAGGGGTTACTGGTTCATTCGTGCTGGTTTCAGCCCGCTTCGTTGCTGTAATGATATAATCTCTGAAAGGGCCTCGGGTCTGTACGGAAAGCATTGCAATGTTACACTCCTATCCTAACGAATTACATGTTTATCTCTATATGTTTGTCTGGACAACAGAAAAAGCCGCCAGAAGCAGATGATATTGTCATCTTCTGCTTGGCAGCTTGGCGACCATAGAATGTTTACTTTAGGTCCATAGCTTTGCGTCCCTTACTTTCGCAAGGTTTGCCCTTAGCACAGCACAATTAACTACTC
>CAYUSG010000176.1:5990-6261 GCA_964447355.1 uncultured Paenibacillaceae bacterium | reverse complement strand
TTATATATATTTTATTGCATACACGCAATTATATTCGTTTTTATATTGCAATCGAATATATATGCGTGTTATTTTATTTGTACAAACGAATATATATGCGACATTAAAGCGCAGGGAGGTGTTACATATGGAATTCACATCAAAAAGAAGTGTTGTTCGTTTGAATGTAAAGGAGTTGATGAAAGCACAGATTGATAGTGACATCAAAACTGATGCTGAATTGGAAAAAAAATTGGATGTTGAGGCGTGCAGAATTTACTAGCCAAGCGTT
>CAYUSG010000176.1:1323-5980 GCA_964447355.1 uncultured Paenibacillaceae bacterium | reverse complement strand
GATTTGCAGAGCCAAGCTTAAGCCAACGGACGACCGGTACAGCGTCCCGGGAAATCAATTTATTGCTGGTGTACTTAAAGTATTTAATGGTCCATTTGAGCGCTTTTTTTTCACAGAGACAATAGATTAAATGAATTTCATCAATTCGAATGGATGGTGAAGTATGAACCAATTGGTATTCATCGAAAACAATTGTCCAGTAACAGATAGTTTAACGGTTGCTGAGACATTCGGAAAAGAACATAAGCATGTTATTCGTGACATTGAAGTACAACTTGATAAATTAGCTGAAGCTGGAGAAGGAGAGTGGGGGTCGTCCAACTTTGGGCACACCCAATACCAACATCTTCAAAATAAGCAGTGGTATCCAAAATACAACTTAACTGAAGATGCTTTCGTTTTGGTGGCCATGTCTTATGTAACTCCAACAGCAATGAAGATGAAAGTCAAATTCCTTGAAGAATTCAAGCGAATGCGTAACCAGTTGCAAAACCAAACTGTGCCTCAAACTTTACCTGAAGCTCTTCGTTTTGCTGCCGATCTTGCAGAGAAGAATGAAACATTGAAATTGCAAAATGCTCAGAAAGAACAGATCATCAACGAGCTTAAACCTAAAGCAACTTACTATGACTTGATCTTACAAAACAAATCAGTGGTTGCAATAAGTATAATCGCAAAGGATTACGGTATGTCGGGAAAAGCTCTTAACACAATGCTTCATGAATTAGGTGTTCAATACAAACAAGGCGAATGCTGGTTGCTTTATCAAAAATATGCTGACAAGGGATATACCCAAAGTAAGACGCAGGTTTTGGATGAAGAGCGAAGCAAAATGCACACGTACTGGACCCAAAAAGGAAGGCTTTTCATTTATGACCTTCTAAAGGCTAAAGGGATATTGCCAATTATCGAGAGGTAAGGTGCTTAAAATGCTTTATAACCCATTCATGATTATCTCAGGAACTCTGCTGCTGATTAGCATTCTAGTAATTTGCATCCAAGGATTACGTGAGGGGAGGTGAAAAAAACGATGGCGGAAATGATGTTACTTCCTCCGCGACCGGGTGTATGTCAAATGTGCGCAGTAGACCACAAGGAGGAATTGCCGCACGATCAGACGAGCCTGTATTGGCAGTATTGGTTTTATGGGCAGCATGGTCGTTGGCCGACATGGACAGATGCAATGGAGCATTGTTCCGAAGAAATGAAGCGGTTTTGGATTGGTTCTCTGAAGAAGCATGGAATTGAAGTTTGAAAGGAGATGATACACCTTGGATAGATCAGAAATCAAGGCATGCAAGATCATGCCAGGAACATACGCGTTATTTGATCCCAAATCGAATACTCTCAAAGTGTTTGAAGAAGAAGGAATTGACGATGCCTATGTTCCAGCCAAGTCAATTAGCATACCTGGAAGAGAACGTATTGAGAATCTAAGGGATTTTTTGAATGAACATTATCCAAAAGAAAGAGAGGCTAAGAACAATGACCATTGATTCAGAGATTATCAAAGAGAAGCTTCAGATTGCTGAGCGTGCAGGGAAGTTAGCAGAACAAATCGACTTTTATCGTAAGAGGATCACCAGATTAGAGTGGAATAAGAACCAAGGACAAGTAGCTCGTATCAAGCTATTTGAAGATGGAACCGCAGTTAACATATCAAGCAAGGATACTAATCGTAAATGCGATACTCGGCTGCACGAGGCACTTATTGGCTACTTTGTCTCTGTGCTTGAGGATTTGGAGAAAGAGTTGGACGAAATCATAAAAGTCCTGAAATGAGGTGAGAGGTTTGGGAAGAGTTATTGAATCTGTTGAAATCATTAATCGGCATCCAAAAAAACCTGATTTATATAAAGTCGGATATACCGATCAAGACAAAAAGATTACGGACATTATCGAGGTAGCAGGAACGTTCCTCATATATGGTGAGGGCGACATACTCTTGATGGAAATTCGCAACTGCCCCGTTGTGATCAGCTATATGGATGCTCCAGAAGAAAGCGAGGTTGAGAAATGAATGTCATTAAATTTATTGGATTGAGGCTCCATAATTTCAAATCGCACCGTGACCTGAACGTAGAGTTTGGCGACCTTACTCAGATCACGGGCGATAACGCTAAGGGAAAGAGCTCCATTATTGAAGCTGTCCCATTTATATTGTACGGCGTTGACCTGCTTGGGAGCAAGACAGATCCTACACCAACTAACTATGTATACGATTATGTCCGAGCAGAGTTGCACTTATCTGTGGATGGCAAAGAAATTTTACTTGGTAGAGGCATCGAGAAAGGCAAAGCGGCCTACTACATAAATGAGGTTCCTAGTAAGGCTAAAGAATTTGAAGAACTGATGAAGTCTCTTTTTGACAAAGACCTGTTTCTATCCTTATTTAATCCATCGTACTTCTTCACATTGAACTGGACAGAGCAGAGAGCGTTGTTAATGCACTATGTTCCCACCCCTTCATCCAAGGAAGTCTTTGCTGAAATGAGCCGAACAAGCCCGGATCAGAAGATGAAGGACATTGCGCTTAACCCGCAGGCTGCTAAGTTGGCAGAGTTGACTAAGAAACATTCGCTGGACCAACTTATAGAAATTCATAAGAAGAACAAGAACACCAAAGACGATGCATACAAGAAGGCTCAGGGTCGTACAGAGGCACTTGCAGGGCAGCTTGACCAACTACCATTAGCTAAGGAGATCGATGCAACAAAGACGGCAACTGAGATTGCTAAGTTGGATGAGCAGATCAAGGCGATTCAGCAGAATGATGACAAACTTACCAAACAAAAAATCGATCAGCTTCAAAACCAATATGAATCATATCTTCGGTCAATAAAGCAGAAGAAGTTGGAATATACCGCCGAGAAGAATAGGACAATCGATGACAACTGTTCTACCTGCGGACAAGTATTGGCAGGTGAGGCACTTGAAAAGGCTAACCAAAGTCATACTCAATTAATCAAAAAGCTAGAACATTCTATTAATGAAATTATTGGAACGGAGACAGATATAAAGGTATCACTTGCAAACCTAATAGAAAAATTCAAAACTTCAGAACAGGACCCTGAACAGCTTGAATCGCTCTTTTCTAAGAAGATGGAACTGCAATCTGCTCTTGCTGATAAAGAAGCCCGAGAACGATTACAGCAGCAAATTGAACAGGCTAAAGCAGATGAAAAGGCGACACTTGAGAGCCGAAATGATTCCATCTTCATTTTAGATTCAATCAAGGATTACTACGCTAAGGAAGCGGAGCTGAAGGATGCTAAGGTACAGGGAGTGTGTAAATCGATATCCATTCGACTGTTAGAAACCCAGAACTACGGGGAGCTCAAGAATACCTTTGAAATCGAGAAGGACGGCAAGCCTTATCGGAAGCTTTCGCGGTCAGAAGGTGTACATGCTGGTTTAGAGTTCAGGGAAGTACTGAGCCAACTAAGCGAAATCACAGCCCCTTGCGCTGTAGATGATAGTGAGAGTGTATTCAGGATTAAGAAGACATCTGGGCAATTGATTTTAGTTAAAGCTGTATTCGATGAACCATTAAAAATAGAAAGCGAGGAAAGATAGATTATGGCTAATAATAAACAAATTCAAGTGTATACCCCTGAGATTCAAGAGGCTTTTAAGCCTGAAGTATTGGAGGTAATTAGAACTTCACTTTGCCCGAATGCTACGGATCCTGAATTCATGTTATTTGCACATAAGGCTGCATCATATCGTTTAGATCCTTTTAAAAATGAAATCTTCTTCATTAAATACGGCAATCAAGCGAGAATTCAATTCGCTGCCGAAGCTTATTTGGCAAAAGCACGTGAGAAGGAAGGATTTCAGCCACCAGACACTCAGGTTGTATGTGCTAACGACGAATTTAAGGCACGTAAATTCAAGAATGAGAAGGGCGAGGACGATTGGGAAGTAGTACAGCACGAAATATCCTTTCCACGAGGAGCTATTGTGGGTGCATACTCAATTGCATATCGGGATGGCTATAGACCAGTAACAGAGTTCGTAGATAAAGAGCATATTTCTCACATGTACACGGGTCAAAACAAAGACAATTGGAACAAATGGGAGCCTGACATGATCGGCAAGCATGCTCAGCAAAGAGCGTTGAAACGTCAATACGGACTTGATCTAAATGATGAAGAGGTCCCTCATGGCGGTCCAGCAGAGAAGGTTGAAGCTTATGAGCGAAAAGACATTACACCCGAGATAGAGCAAGCTAAAAACACAACAGACCAAACGGCTCCAGCACCTGAAGCTGAACAAGTCAAAGAAGACCCTATGAAGCAAGCCAAGGAAGAAATGAAAGTCAAGCTAAAGGAATTAGGGTGTATTACCAAAGATCAAATTGATGAATACTTGGGTAAGCATGCTAACTTCAAGAACGCTGCTAAGCCCACACTGGCCGAAATGAAAGGCCTGCTTAAGATCATGGACATGCACATCGAAGAAAAGAAAGAAGCTAAAGCAGCTGAGGATATCGATTTATTAACACCTGTAGGAGATCCGCTTCAAAGTGAGTGATCCGATTCAGCTAGATTTATTCGAAATACAGCCGGTATTGAATGGCTTCTACTATGAGCGCAGTACAGATATGTTTGTTTCCTTCTCGCGGGGTCAGCGTTTCTACGAGATGCCCGCGAAG
>CAYUSG010000176.1:0-1313 GCA_964447355.1 uncultured Paenibacillaceae bacterium | reverse complement strand
CAGCTTAAGGAATGGCAAGAGAGAATTAAGAAAGAGAGGGCGATATAAGTATGGCAATTATAAACCTACAGATTGAATTAGATTGGATTGACCCGGACGGGAGTATTGACGATGAGATAAAATCACAAGTTATCAGCAAATTGCAAGATCGGCTCACTTTCAAAGCTGAACAGGAATTAAAGGGAATGATGGAAGCTAAGTTGCAGACGGCAGCCGAGAAAGTGACTGATGAATTCCTTTTGAACTTAATGGCCGAGAAAATTGAAACTGTTCAAATCCCCCACAAGGAATCTGCTTGGGGTTCAGAAGTAGAAATGCTGTCGGTAAGCGAATTTGTTGGACGAAGATATGAACGGTTCTTACAAGGAAAGTCACTTACAAAACACGGTGAAGTGGCGAGATACAGTAGTGATGCTGATGTTTCAGTCCATGAATATTTTACAAATCAATTCTTGCAAAAAGAACTGTTAGGCAAGGTCGCTGTTTTAATCAAAACCGCAAGACAGGATGCAGAAGAGCAGGTAATACAATCGCTGGAATCTAATCTTAAGGCGCAGCTGTCAGCAGATATCATTAATCGCTTGAACATTCCTTCGATGCTTAAAAGCCTGCAAGAAAAGGCTGCGCTATTCGAGAGTGGTTCTAATGAAAGTTAAAATACTAGCTTCAGGATCAAAAGGCAACTGCATCTACATCAAAAGCGGAGGGACCAGCATCCTAGTTGATGCTGGTATCCCCAAAACCAAGATCGAAAAGAGATTGATTGAGGAAGGTATCAGACCTGATGAAATATCAGCTATATTTATCACCCATGCTCATAAGGACCACGTTCAGGGGCTGCCCCTTTCTAAGAAATATTCAATCCCAGTTTACGCAGCAGTTGATGAATGGAAGTCTATTTCAGGAGTAGAGCCATACCTTCAACGCCACTGTATAACACTTTATAGCAAGTACGAAATGATAGAGTTAGGCAGCCTCCACGTTTACCCCTTCAAGACATATCATGATGCCTATGAACCACTAGGCTATGCATTCGAGGATGATAACGGCAACCGCTGCTGTGTGGTACTGGACACAGGCCACATAGATGATGAAATGCTAGAGCTTATGGAAGGGTCCATTTACATCGTAGAGAGCAATCACGAACCTAGCATGGTAGAAGCATCGGATTACCCGGATAGCGTTAAGGCAAGGGTATTATCGGATATTGGACATTTAAGCAATGAGCAATGCGCTGATGCGCTTAGCAAGCTCATTAAAGGCAAAGGTGAACGAATATATCTAACCCACTTAAGCAGTAATAACAACAATCC
>CAYUSG010000175.1:0-6291 GCA_964447355.1 uncultured Paenibacillaceae bacterium | reverse complement strand
CCGCTAAAAGAAATGTTAGTTTGCCCCACTTATCGTTTAATAAGGCTTGCTGAATGGTCTTTTTAAGCGTTGGAACCTGACCAGCTGGAACCTCACCCAAGAAGTGTAATGTAATGTGTAAATGAGACAATGGCTGCCATCGTTTGCACTCAATCTGCTCTCGCAGCTGTTTCTGTACTTGCTCTACTGCCCTTATGACACGAGAGTCCAATAAAATAGATGTAAATAATCGCATGTTTGGCCTCCTTTCACAAGAAAAAGACAGATCGAAGTCTGCCTCTGCAAGGTACACTCGTTTAATGCAGGATGTTCATCTCTTCAATATGTCGCTTCGTAGTCCCATTGCCCAGCTCATGAATCATAGTGTAGATTAGCTTTAAGTTATCATCATATTGATCATTTTCGCTGTCATGGTGGTAGGGAATGCCTGGCACAACGGCACGTTGAAACACATTATGCTCCTCTTCCATCTGTTCTTCGAACAGCTCTTGAAGCTTTTCAATTTCTTTCTCGGTGGCCTGCACCTCAAATTCAAAAGGCGTTGCCCCTTCATCCTCAACGATGCTGGCTGATTGTACAGAAATATAATAGATCCTCTTCTCCACAGCTTCTTCACTCCTTATTGAGATAAATACACATTATTCGAAAATTCTAAACCACAACACCGCACCTACAGCAATACATATGGGAAATAAAATATAAGCCCAGAAGATCGGGTTGGATATGACGCGATGCTTTACTATCTGTTCGTTTCCTCTTTCGTTGCCATGCATTCTTTGCTTCCGGCCTATCCGTATCGAAGCAATCAAGGCAAACAGGAAAATCAGCGCGATCACCAACATGAATCCATCCAAATAGCTCATTATCGGGCACCTCCCAGTCTCTTTTCTGTTAGCATCCCCATTTCAAGCCGAGTTATAATCATTGCGATATAAACTGCTGCAACGCCAAAAGAAGCCGTCCAAAAAGTCGTATTTCCGACCCTGGACAGCTTCTTCCTTCAACCTAATTTGATTTGACCGATCTTATCTTTATCTGCTTTAGCCTGGTATAACAGCGTATCCGCAGCTTTCAGCAACGAATCGGGTGTGGTATTAGCCAGCTTACAGCCTGCAAGCCCAATACTGCACTTAACAGCAGGCAGCGTGTTCCCTTCAAAAACAACGGGCTGGGAGATCTCCCTTCTAATCCGTATAGCTACTCGCTCAGCCATTTCCTCGTCTACATTAAATAAAACGACCGCAAACTCATCTCCGCCCAGACGAAAGGCACTGTCACCATGCCTAATACTCCGGTTAATCGCTTCAGACACATGCTTTAAGACTACATTTCCCGCCATATGCCCATACTGATCATTTAATTGCTTAAACTCATCTAGATCAATGAGACACAAATATAAAGGCATCTTCTGGTCAATCGACTTATCGACCCATTTCGGCAGCATTTTCTCAAAATATCCATAATTGTACAAACCGGTTAAAGCATCATGCGTAGCTTGTTCTAAATACTTTTTCGCTTTGAATTCCAATTTCCTACGGCGATGAATTTCAGTAATACGATATTTCAAAAAGGTCTGATTACCGATGATTAACATGATGGAGTAAGTAACATAACCCGCAATTTGCCGCCATAATTCGGATAAGGATTCATTAAACGGCAGTATAAACGGAAGGCAGCCAAACCATAAAATGCCCACCACGCATATCAATGCGAAATATATAATGCTTCGAATCGGTAAGAATATAAGCACAAACACGAGTGTCTGATAAATTTCCGAGGTATACGCAACATATTGCTGTTCCAAGCTGCCCAAATAAGCAGCTGCTGATATTTGAACCATAATGACCGAGAAAATAAGCATTTCAGCAAAAATCAATTTTGTACAATATTGCGATATCCACATAGCAAGGAGAGCGCCTAATACCATCAACCCCCGAATCATCAACATTCGGTTGGAAACTTCTCCAATCCACGGTAAATCCGCGATTAAACCAATACATAATAATCCCGCTGCCAGCCCAAACCGCTTGGGCATTTGTTTAAGCAACAAATCATCCCAAACTTGCGGGTCACTCAGTGTCATCATTTGAATCTTTTGTTTTAAAAATGGTAACTTCATCTCATTCAATGCCCTCACTTGCTTATCCATACTAACTATATTTACCAATTCAATCATACCATGAACTTTATAAAAATCTAATGTTTTTTCAAAATCTTAACAGATTGTGTCCATTTTATGATACTTAATGCAACCTATACCATTTAACAATACAGCATTTTACTGTAAGTACTCGTAGGATGCGGCTCACTTATATGTTAAGCTTAAGGTAAATCTATTCATTTTTAGTCGTTGAGGAGGCTTATAGACTCATGCCGTTTGTCTTAGTTCATAAAGAAACATCCGAAATTTTTACCTGCAGCTTAATGAATACGTATGATTTGCCGTACCACGGAACCAAGTTTTGGGATTTCGAAGACGATGCTCAAGAGCAATTAGCGGGATTCTTGAAGGGGCAACAGCTGGAACCGCAGGACTGGTCCTTAGTTCAGGTTGAAGAAGAACAGCTTAAGCTGTATAACGTTAAGCTAAAAAATGACCCGCGATACCATATTTATATGACGGAAGGCGGCAAAGCCATCGCCAAGAAAGAGGATTCCTGAGCGGCTGCTGTTGTCATTACTTGTTCTTAATATGAAAAGAGGCAGCCGCTTGGCTGCCTCTTTTGCATATTATAGATATTCGTTTTCGTGTCTTGCTTTCAGCTTTCTCCAACGGCGTTCTACTTCGTCCTCGAAGGATTTCAAAGCTTCTTCATATTCAGGTTTAACCATATGTTTGGTTTTACCCATCGTTTTCAACCAGTCTGCAAGCGGAATCCGTTTCCCTTTGTCTTCCGGATCAAATGTAATGGTCGTAATGCCATTCTCGATCTCATACAGTGGGAAGAAGCAGGAGGATACAGCAGCATCAATGATGGTTGTACCGTCTTTATCATCAGATAACCAGTTTAACGGACAGGTGATCAAGATTTTTCCGTAAACTAAGCCTTCGTTTTGCGCATAATATTGGGCTTTCGCTGCCTTCTTCACTAGATCTTGAGGATACGATTCGGAACCCGTGAACACGTAAGGAATGTTAGTAGCAGCCATAATTTGCGCTGTATCTTTATGATGGAACAGCTTACCGCCTTGGTGTTTACCTACGTTAGATGTAGATGTACGGTGTCCAAGCGGAGTAGAATAAGAAAGCTGTGCACCTGTGTTCATGTATCCTTCATTATCATACTCAAGAATAATCATTTTATGGTTACGAAGCGCTGCACCGATCGCAGGACCCATACCGATGTCCATACCACCGTCACCTGTAATCATAACAAATGTAAAGTCATCTTGAAGTCCAAGGTGATCTAACTCGCCCCGTTCTTTACGTTGCCAGAACATTTCAACTACACCTGAAAGTGTTGCCGCACCGTTCTGGAACAAGTTATGAATGTAAGTTGCTTTATGTGCGGAATAAGGATAACCCGTTGTAACAACCATCGCACAACCTGTATGGAACAAGGCAACGATGTCGCCCTCAATCCCTTTGAAGAACAACTCTAGACCTGAGAAAATACCGCAGCCAGGGCAAGCGCCGTGACCGGATGCAATACGCTTAGGCTTCTTCGTTAATTGACGAAGCGGCGGGATACGTACGTTAACCTTGCCTGTATTCTCATCACGTTTAACCGTGATTAATCCTGTTTTGAGGTCTTCATATTTCATTGGATTAATGACACGTTTAGGTTTCTTGTCAGGATCCCCTGGTGTATGTCCATGATAGTCGAAAGGAATTTCAACTTTACCTTTCTCCATCGCTTCGATCGCGAACTCGAACATGGTATGTCCATCTTCTGCGTAGAAGTCTTTACCGCCTAGACCATACACACGGCTTACGACTAGTGTGTCTTTGTTGCCATGCGTGAATAAGGCTGCTTTAATTTCCATCGACATGTTACCGCCATGGCCGCCGTAAGAATCTGCACGATCAGCAACGGTAACAGCTTTAACGTTCTTCAACGCTTCTGCAATTGCCTTTTGCGGGAATGGGCGAATCATGTTAGGTGCGATGGAACCAGCTTTAATGCCTTTCTCGCGAAGCTGGTCAACTACATCTTTAATGATCTCTGAAGCAGAGTTCATGATGAAGACAGCCACTTCTGCATCTTCCATGCGATATAGATCAAGAATCGGGTAATCACGACCCGTTAATTCTGCATATTCTTTGCGAATACGATCGTACACCGCCTCAGCATTGTACATCGCAACGGATTGCTGGTAACAGTTATTGATGTAATCCGGTTCGTTCATGTAAGGCCCAACGGTAATTGGATTGTTACGATCCAGCACGTGTACGAAGCCTTCTGGCGGTTGTTCGCCAACAAACGCATGTACATCCTCACGATTAGCAATCGTCATAACTTTACGCTTCTGGTGAGACGTGAAGTAGCCGTCGGAAGCGACAAGGACTGGAAGGCGAACTTCTGGGTCCTCTGCAAGCTTAATCGCCATGATGTTCATATCATACACCGCTTGCGGGTCACGGCACATTAGAATCGGCCAGCCTGTGTTAAGGGCATAATAAAGGTCTGAGTGGTCTCCGTGAATATCAAGCGGACCTGATACCGAACGGCACACCAAGTTCATAACCATTGGGAAGCGTGTACCAGATTGAACCGGCATTTGCTCCAACATATATAAATATCCGTTCGCACTCGTCGCATTGAATACACGACCGCCTGCTGTAGATGCACCATAACAAATACCTGCTGATCCGTGTTCACCGTCGGCAGGGATCAATTTGATGTCATGCTGACCATTAGCTTTCATCAAATCTAAGAACTGAGCAACCTCAGTGGAAGGTGAGATTGGGAAGTATCCCATAATATGATAATTAATTTGGTGAGCGGCATAAGCGGCCATTTCGTTACCGGATTCGTATACGACACGCTGCTCTACTTTACCTGTGCCCGCCTCACGATTGATTTCAATCGCCATAGTTGTACCTCCTTAGTTTCTTTAAGGTTTAGTTCGCTAAATCCCAACGATGTGCAACACGGTGCTCATCAGCGTAACCATCCGTTTCACGCGCATCTGCCAATGCCTCAGTCGGACAAGCTATTACGCATTTCAGACAACCTTTGCAATATTGATAATCGATGCCCTGCAAGAACATCTGTGGTCTGCCCTTCTTGTCTGGCTGCTCCTCCCATACGAAGCAGAAATCAGGACATACGTTATCACAAGCCGCACAGTGAATACATTTCTCGTCATCAAACGTTGGAAGCATCCCCGCACGGGAAATACTAAGATCCTTCAAAATACTGTTACCCGGGTTTGTAACTACGCCCCCGATCGGTTGTGTTTCATATCCTAAGGATGGTGTATCAGATCTAACAAATGCAGGGTACGATACGCCTTCTGGTAATTCGAACGTTTGGAATTTCACTTCTTCGTAGCCGCGGTCAAACGTACGGATCGCTGGAGCTACAGCCTGAGGATATTTCTTCTCAAGTGATTTGCGAATAACATCTCGCATAATTTGCGGATCTAGGAACTCACACAATCTGAACAAAGCACCCAGCATCGCCATGTTGACGCGGTTCTTCTCTTCGAGTGCAATCCCTGTGGCATCGACAACCGCGACGGTTCCTCCCACTAAATTCATATTTTCTTTGACAGTCTCAGGTGTTCTCGCTGAGTTAACCAGTACGATACTGTCTGCACGCACCCCGCTGACCACGTTAACTGTCTTGGACAGATTCTCATGGAATACGCCGATCACATGAGGCATTTCTACAGGCGTGGTATCTCTGATGTTTGTGCCCGGTGTACAGAAGCGAATATGCGCCTTAACCGGAGAGCCCTTCTTCTCAGAACCATAGGAAGAGAAGCTTACGCCGTCTAGTCCAGCGCCAACTACCCCAGCTTCCGCCAGCATTTTACCGGCTAAGTTCGCTCCCAAGCCCCCAATAGACTCAAGGCGAATCTCAAAAAAGCCCAGCTCGTTAACCTTAGGTAATATCGTCATTCCTTTTTCCCCTTTCTCCCACACTGCTAGATGAAATCATAGATTATAAGGCAATTGTAACAGTTAATTAAAAATTCTGACACAGATAGATTCATCGTTATCTTTTATAATATCAATAAATAGTACTGAATAGCAACAAATAATCGACAAATTCTATGTTCTCCCCGCATAATTAAACCTTAATTTTCCAGCAAATAAATAGTTGCTTTTCCTTGATACAC
>CAYUSG010000174.1:0-6362 GCA_964447355.1 uncultured Paenibacillaceae bacterium | reverse complement strand
GATCATGGAAATATAATAAAAATTTAACAATCTTTAGTAAATCTTTGGAATTCCTTAATTGTTTCTTGAGTTACACACCATAATCTTTATATATGACATTTTTTTAAACATTAAATGCAAAATACGCTAAGAAAGGAGGCGCACCATGAACCAAGGGTATTTCGACTACAATGCTACGACCCCATTAAGTCATGAGGTTAAAAACGTTATGTATAACCATTTTGAAACCTTTGGAAATCCGTCAAGTCTTCATCAGGCGGGAAGAGAAGCCAGTAAAAAGGTAACCCTCGCCAGGAAACAAGTTGCAAGGTTAGTAGGCTGTGATTCAACCCGTCTTATATTTACATCGGGAGGAACAGAGTCTAATAATCTTGCAATCAAAGGAAAACTGCACTCCTTTATTAATCGGCCTGGACATATTATTACTTCAAGCATCGAACATCCTTCGGTACTGGAGGTATGTCAGTATATGCAGCACACTTTCGGATTTCGTATCACTTACTTAAATGTAAATGAGAATGGTCAAATAAGCATCGATGAACTTAAGCGTTCCATTACACCTGATACACAAATGATTACCGTCATGCTTGCTAATAATGAGATTGGGAGTATTCAACCTATTAGGGACATTGTCGACATTGCTAGACCCTATCAAATCTATGTTCACTGCGATGCTGTACAAGCTATTGGGAAATTGGAAGTCGATGTGACAGACTTAAATGTTGATTCCCTCTCCGTATCGGCGCACAAATTTTATGGTCCGAAGGGTGCAGGGGCATTATATGTCAAAGATCCTTCACAGCTTCATACGATGATTCACGGTGGCGGACAGGAGAAGAAGCTGCGAAGCGGAACAGAAAACGTATTATCCATTATCGGTATGGGCGAGGCTAGTGCTTATGCTTATGAGCATTTAGAAGAAGATATGCAGCATTGTAAGCGGCTGAGAGCACTCATGCTTTCCTTGATGCAAGACACGATCCAAGACTACCACATCAATGGGGGGCATCATGCTGATTCATCATCCTTTCTGCCTAATACATTGAACATTGGATTCACACACGTAGATGGACAAGAACTGGCTGAAATGTTAAGCCGTGACTTTCAGGTTTCAGTTTCAGTTGGTTCTGCCTGCAGCAACTCCAAGCATCAACATAAATCACATGTATTAAAAGCGATTGGATTGTCAGATGAGCAAATTGACTCCAGTATTCGAGTGAGCTTCGGTCGTTATACGAACGAAGAAGATGTTAGATTCTTTGTGCAATCTTTAAAGACTTGCTTAGAGAAGCTGAGAATGTTTGTTATTTGATATTTAATGGAAGTGAAAGAGGGGACGAAATGGCTGTTTTAAACAGTACTGAGAAACAATTAACCGAATCTCAAATGGAGAGATATTCAAGGCAGCTATTACTTCCAGAAATAGGCGTTAGCGGACAATTAAAACTAATGAAATCTAAAGTTCTCTTCATCGGAGCTGGCGGGCTTGGTTCTCCCGCTTCAATTTATTTGGCTGCAGCTGGGGTTGGCTGCATTGGGCTAGTTGATTGTGATCGGGTTGATCGTTCGAACTTACATAGACAAATCTTACATTTCGAAGATCAGGTAGGTCAGTATAAAACAACGTCTGCCAAAGCACATCTGCGAAAAGTAAATCCAGACATTAACATCGTTGAGCATCAAACGATAATTTCATCAGCCAATGCCATAGAACTTATAAGCGATTATGATGTGATTATAAACGGGAGTGATAATTTCCCAACTCGGTATTTGGTCAATGATGCTTGTGTATTGCTTGGCAAGCCTCTCGTGGATGCAAGTATCTTGAAATGGGAGGGCAGTGTCAGTGTCTTTATGCCACGGCAAGGTTGTTACCGTTGTCTCTTCCCTAAGCCGCCTAAACCAGGTGATGTAGCTTCTTGCTCGGAAGCTGGGATTGTGGGCGCCATTGCTGGAATGATGGGCTCCTATCAAACTATGGAGGCAATAAAGATTATTCTAGGTCTTGAGCATGTATTATCGCATCAAACGTTAATGTTTAATGCTTTGACAGGACACGTTCAAACGATCCAGCGAAAGCGAAGATCCTCTTGTCCTATATGCGGGGACCAGCCTACTATTCACGAGTTAATAGATTATCATGAATTTTGCGGCTTGCCGCAAACAAATAACGAACCAAGTCATTCTGAACAAAATGCACAGTTGTCTGCGCCGATCGGCAAAAATTATTGTCTCGCTATAGACGATGCTAAACAATGGCTTCACGACCCTGATACCTTATGGGTAGATATTCGGGAAGACGAAGATGAATTTGCTCAAGGCCATATTCCGGGCTCTAAACATATTCCTTTTAGTGAGTTAAATGAGCACCTAGATAACATCATGATCGCAAAACGGGTCATTTTTATTTGCCAGATTGGCAAACGCAGTAAATTTGCAGTGCGCAAATGTGTCATGGAAGGTTTCTACGAAGGCTACAATCTGGATGAGGGACTACTAGGCTGGGAGAATCACGGATTGCCTATCAATCAAGTTAACATGGAGGGAACATTATGACGAACGAAATGGTATTAAACGAAGAAGAGAAGGCTAGATTTGGTTGGCAAATCATGCTTCAAGATTTTGGCGAAGAAGCTCAGAAGAAGTTGAAAGGAGCGTCCGCTTTAGTCTCGCGTGTAGGTGGACTAGGTTCACCTGTTGCGCTTTATCTGGCCATGGCAGGAATCGGAAAACTCATTATTGCCCACGGAGGCGTACCCGAGATAGGCCACATGAACCGATGGATTATGACACCTTATGATACCGTAGGCAAGGTTTCACCTGTAGACTCGGTCATAGAGCATATCCAGAGAATAAACCCGACCATCGAACTGGTAGGCGTCAGGGACAGCGTCCATGAAGGAAATGCTGCGGAGTTAGTATCCCAAGCGGATGTTGTTCTTGATTGTCCACCGTATTTTGAAGAACGCCACTTACTTAATAGGGAATCTATAAGGCAAAACAAGCCTATGGTTGAATCTGCAGTATGCGGTGCCGAAGGTTATGTAACCGTCATTGCTGGAGGCGAAACACCTTGCTTATCTTGTCTTGGTTTCCGCAGAAGTGATTGGGAGCTTCCTTTTCCAGTCATCGGCGCCATTCCTGGTGTCATAGGCAGTTTAGCAGCGATGGAGGCCATCAAGGTCATTACAGGCTACGGCCAGCCATTAAAGAACAAACTACTGATGTATAACGGGCAGGATGCAACCTTCCAGACGATTAAATTAAAGAAAAAGGCTCAATGTGATGTGTGTCAGAAATTAACCGTTTAATTGAAATCACAAAATGAAGAGGAGACAATATTATTATGAATATTACTTTTTCAACAAATGGAAAATTGCGCGAAGCGCTTAAATCGGAACTTGTGTTAGAGGTAGAGGCCAACAACACGCTGCATGACGTTATCCGCCTGGTTGGGGACCGTCTTGAGAACAGAGAGCGCAGATTACTTCTAGAAGAAGATCAAACGGTGCAAAGCAATCTGCTTATCGTTGTCAATGATGAGATGGTAACAGAAGATGCAATGCTTAAAGATGGTGATAAAGTTAGTGTTCTCATGCCAATGGCAGGGGGTTAGGCATGCATAAAGGATTTTTCATTTGGGCTGCAATGATCGCATTGATCTTCACTGGCTGTTCCTCAAAAGCTACCGTATCCAGTACACATGAGGACATTTATATATATGCAGCTGCGAGTTTGAAAGGATTAATGGATGATGTAAAGCTGCAATACGAAAAAGCGCACCCTGACGTGGAACTAATCATGAATTATGCCGGTACTCATGTGCTCAAAACGCAAATCGAACAAGGTGCGGAAGCGGATTTATTTATCTCAGCACGTGAACGAGACATCCAGGATTTGCAGACGAGCGGTTATTTAAGTGTTTACTCTCTCTTTGCAGGCAATCAGCTCATCATTGCAGTAAGTAAGGAAGGTTCAGAAAAGATAGGTAGAATTGAAGACTTATCCCGTGAAGGTGTACGACTAGTATTAGCTGAACAAAAGGCGCCAGTAGGAGAGTATTCAAGATTATCACTTGAAAAACTGCAGCAATCAGGGCAATACGGGGATCGCTTTATGCAGGACGTATTAGCAAACGTTGTTTCGAATGAGAGTAATGAACAGAATGTGCTGGCTAAGGTCACATTAGGTGAGGCAGATGCCGGAATCGTGTATACCTCGTCGTTAAGCGGTATGGCAGCTCAGAAGAATGGCATAAAAACTCTAACTATTCCATCGGACGTGAACATAACTTCATATTATTATTCAGCTCCCTTAAAGAACGCAGCTGAAGGCACTGCATCGTTGCAAGCATGGTTAAACTCCGAAAAGGGAAAAGTATTGATCGAAAAACACGGGTATCTAGTGGAGAGGTGATCATTCATGGGGCAGATGTTCATGAAGACAATGCTTCGAATCCGGCCTACAGTTTATAGCCACCCCTTGATACCTTTCGGCTATTTCATCTTGTTTTTTATGTGTTCTTTACTTATTGTTTGTTTCTTGTGCCTTCCGATCGCGGGTCTTTTTACATCGATTTCTATTGATAATGTGTACGCAGCAGTTCTAAACCCGCATTTTGGACAATCACTGGCCCTAAGTTTGCTGACTTCAATTATTAGCATCTGTCTGATTGTCGGTTTAGGTACACCGCTCGCTTATATGATGGCGCGTACAGAATTTAAAGGCAAACCTATTCTAGATGTATTAATTGATCTTCCGATTGTCGTACCCCCTTCTGTTGCAGGTATAGGTTTGATTTTAGCATTCGGCCGAAGAGGGATGATCGGCTCCTATTTGGATGATATGGGCATTACGATTTCCTTTACAACTGCAGCCGTCGTCATTGCTCAAGTATTCATTGCTGCGCCATTTTATATTCGGGCTGCCCGCCAAGGCTTTGCGGGAGAAAGCTCAGACATAGAAGCCATGGCTAGATCCTTAGGGGCAACATGGTGGAATTCCTTTACACAGATTACCCTTCCCATGGCTAAACCCCATCTTATATCTGGCATTCTGACGAGCTGGGCAAGAGCGTTAGGGGAATTTGGGGCTACGATCATGTTTGCCGGTAATTTTATTGGGAAAACGGAAACCTTGCCTCTGGCCATTTATTCAGTGATGAATGAAAACTTAGGTGTGGCAATTGTCTTAGCCAATATCTTATTGGCTATGAGTCTTGGCTTAATGTTGACGGTTCGATTTTTATCTGCAAAGAAGGGTGTATTATGATTGATATTCATTTAAAAAAAACATTTCCTAATCTCTCTATTGATGTGGCTACGCATTTTCAGCCGAATATTACAGTCATTGCTGGACGGAGCGGAAGCGGGAAATCAACGATTCTAAAAATGATTGCCGGGTTTGCACAACCTACAGAGGGTTATGTCAGCCTATCAGGGAAATATATTTATCACCGGACGAAACGTATTAATATGCACCCCGAACATCGAAATATTGGTTATGTTCCGCAGCACTTTTTGTTGTTCCCACACCTGTCCGTTAACGATAATGTGGCGTTCGGTTTGAAGCAATTGAAGCATGACAAGCCGTATATTACCAAAAAAGTGGATGAAGCCTTGGATTTGTGTAGTATAAGGCATTTGGCAAATCGCTACCCTTATGATTTGTCAGGTGGTGAAAAACAAAGAGTAGCTTTATCCAGAGCCATTGTCACTCACCCTTCCTTGCTTTTATTGGACGAGCCATTCTCGGCGCTTGATATTCAAACCAAACGATTTGTTCGTTCAGAAGTATTGGATATCTTAAAAGCTGCATCGATTCCTTCGATTATGGTCACTCATGATCCTATGGATGCACTCACTTTCGGGAAGCAAGTATATATTATGGAGCATGGAAAGCTCATCCAACAAGGTCCCTTCGATGTATTACGGAAGAATCCTAGAACTAGGTTTGTTGCAGAATTTACAGGGTTAACTGCCTACCAGGGTGTGTCCGAGCGTGGGAATAATGGGATGCTGACCGTCAAGCTTCCAGAAGGAGTTGAATTAAAAGCTGTAGGCCAAGTAGAGGGGAAGGTGCTGGTATTTTTCGATCCTACTGATATTACGATCCTAAGGCATAACGGTATTATGAATCAGTCCACCCGAAATTGCCTCCCGATGCGAATTACAGAGCTTCATGATGAGTTTAATGGAATTTGCAGACTTCACTTGAAAGGAAAGCTTGCTTTAAATGCTGCCATCAGTTCAGAGTCTAAGCGGCAGCTTCGTTTGAATATTGGAGATCAGATTTATGCCAGTATTAAAGCAACTGCGATTAGGATTGAACCGCTGCATCAATAAGTATTCCATGTCATATAC
>CAYUSG010000173.1:0-6444 GCA_964447355.1 uncultured Paenibacillaceae bacterium | reverse complement strand
CTCAAGCATGGCCTCTTCTTCCCCCGAGAGCAGATCTACACGTCCAATTTCCTTAAGATACAGGCGGACAGAATCATCGAGCTTTAATTGGATTGAGGAATGCGCTTCTCCCTCCTGATGATGTAATTCATAGTGATTATCCATATTATTCTCCCCTCCCATGGCCCATTGCCAATTAAGAGCACCTTCCTATTTCAAGTGGTAGTCATTCCTTAGGTTAAATGTACACGAAGGAGAGCTTACCTATCTTGAGCACAGGTACGCTCTCCTTATCTAGTCACATCTAGCTGCTTCAGTCCTGATTGCTCGGCTGCTAATATTACACCTATCCACTGTTATCTACTACTTCACTGCATGAATACCCTTTTCATAAGCCAATGTATAGACCATTCCTGAATCTGTTAAGACAGCTGTATCAACAAGGTCATCGACTAATCGCTCCTGGCTGTTATTTGCGTTCACGCGGTATAAGCCTGCATCGTACCCATCTGAGACGTAATACACACCTGCTTTACCTGCATAAAACGACGCGACAGAATGCATGCTTAACCTTGTTTCCTGCATTGCTTTCAGATCATAACGGTATAATGTACCTACTGACGCATCATCATGGCTGCTTGCATTATAGTAAAGATACCCGTTATATAACGTTGCATTCAGCACCCTTCTATTCACAAGTACACGTTGATCCCCGCCATGTAAATTAACACGATTCAAGCTGTAGTCAGTGGAATCGATATAGATCAACTGTCCATCCTCCAACCAGAATTCACTCGCTGGCGGGGTGATTCTGACCTGTGACTGATCACTTAAGTTGATGCGGTAGACAGCGCTCTGATCTTGCAGGTCGCTTTCTTGGTAACCTAACGTATACAAGAAGCCATCTTGAACATACAGGCTTCCATTACCAGAATGTCTCGTGCTTCCATCCTCCATTATCGTTCTACGAATGCCATATGCAAATCCTGGCTGACCGACTGATGCGGTTTCCCCTGTCCCTACATTTACTCGCCCCAGATTATTGCTCTTCCCCGCCATAAACTCAAAGCCAGTAAAATACAACTGTTCGCCGTCTTTTACAAAGGTCATAAAACTCTTACTATATACCACTCTTTGCAGCGCACCTTGCTTTCTATCAACCTTGTATAAGGTTTCACTCCCCATCGTTAGATCACCGTAATGCAGAACGATATATAGCTCGTTATCGAACACCCGAACGTCCGCTAACCATCCATCCCTCGGACTCCACTGTTCAATCACAGCAAGCTGGCTGTCTGTTCCGCTGGTAAAATCATAGGCGTGCAGCTCGGCTTGTCCATTCACTGCCGTCACATAGTAGAGGGTCTGCTCAATTTGCTTAGCACGGCTCAAGTTAGGTTGACCCGGCAGATCGACCTTCACTTCCTTCTGAGCGCCAACCTTCTTATACAGAGTCTCTAGGACATCTTGTGTTGTATATTCGCTTTTGAAATAAAACACCGTGTCCCCGGCCTTCGCCAGAGGAAACCCTTTCTCCTCATATTCAACACGCTTGCGATGATCCGTAAGTTCGGATGCAATCCGCTGCTTCAGCGCTGTCGTCTGTGGATGCTGTAGATGGACGTAGTCGTTACCGATAAGAATTAGACCGTCCAGCCAATCAATCTTCTGGTCCAGTGCTGTAGCTGCACTTCTGAGCGGAAGCATGATGCGGCCGTTGATTTTCTGCGGCGGTACATCCAGCGAATGGGGCTCATTATTAATCAGCATCGTTGTGCTGCCTACTGTAAATTTAATTATTTTATTCGATTTATGGTTTCGAAGCAGTACATCATCTGGATGCTGCGGCTCCCAGATCGCTTCCCACATACTGTCATATCCATCCACCTGAGTGGCCAGATATCCCATTAGTCTAATCGGGACTAGAACCCTGCCGTCCCGCTGTACCATCTCGTAATCACCATAAACGTCCGTTTTATGCCCATGAATGTAGGCTTTGCCTTGATAATCGTACGGTACAATTACCATTTGGTCGAAGACCTCATCTAGAGGTTTCTTGACTATAGCTTCTTCTGCGTAAGCCATTGATGCCAAGGCGGTACTGCACCATATCCCTGCACACAGGGCCAACGTCGCCTTTAATTTCTGCATGACAGTTTCTCCTTTTTCTCCACACTTTTCGATCTATCTCTACTAAATATTAGACGTTACCAGTGCGGGAAAGGTTTCGGCCAGCTGTCAACTTTCGTCATTGGCAAAATTAACCTAAATATGAGCAAACTAAATAATTACATCACCGCAACATCATAACGCGTCCATGGAAATCGTATTGTTCTTAAAAGAAATTTGAATATTAGCTCCCGATGCAAACAGCACTTCAAAGCTCAAGATGTCATCATCAATAGGTAAAAATTCTTCGTTCACCCTAACTCATAATCGTGAAACCCCCAACCTTTAAATCGATCATAAATTCCCCTAGGTATTCTATTCACTAGATGTTCAAACGTTTTGGCATATAGAACACTATTATGATTCCATTGTTGTTCCGCACTTTCAATTTTGTCTTCGCTTAAACTTCCATTATTAATGGTCGTCAATAAATCGTACGTGAAATACTTCATTTCATAACAACTCCCGCTCTACTATTACATTTATACCAAAAAGGAGCTGCCACTACAGCTCCTTTCATCTCTATATATCGTTTAGGTACCGCAATACGTACGGTATGGTCCGCACGATGGGTCCGGCAACGCGGTATATTCCTCTTGGTCTGAGGAATATGCCAATGGATCGGAGAGCACTCCCAACAGCCGGTCCATCACGCTGAAATCCCCTTCTTCCACAGCTGCATCCAATGCTTCTTCAACTCGATGGTTACGCGGAATGACCGATGGATTATGCTTACGCATAAGCTGACGGGCATCCGCTTTGGACATCTCTTGCCGCTCAAGGCGAGCTTGCCACGCTGTGTACCACGACTTAAATGCAGCAGATGTGAACAAAGCTGTTTCGTCCAGTTGATCCATCGTTAAGGCACGGAACGTATTCGTATAGTCCGCCCGATATTGCTCCATCAGGCCTAGCAGTTCTGTAATGAGCGCTTCATCCTCCTGCTCATGATTCGACAAGCCAAGCTTCGCTCGCATGCCCGAAAGCCAGCGGTCTTGGTACATAGCAGCAAAACCCGAAAGCGCATCCTCTGCGAGCTTAATCGCTTGATCGCTGTTATCATGAAGCAACGGCAGCAGCGTTTCAGCGAATCGAGCCAGATTCCATATCGCGATGCTAGGTTGGTTCCCATAGGCGTACCGTCCTTGCCGATCAATGGAACTGAATACTGTTGCAGGATGATAGGTATCCATGAACGCACAAGGACCATAATCAACGGTTTCACCGCTAAGCGCCATATTATCCGTGTTCATGACACCATGTATAAACCCTATGAGCTGCCACTGGGTGATTAAACGCACCTGCCGCTGAATAACTTCTTGAAGCAGTGCAAGGTATCGATGCTCTGCTGCATTCGCTTCAGGGTAATGGCGCTCCAGCGTGTAATCAGCCAAGGTGCGCAGCTCTTCCTCCGTGCACCAATTAGCGGCATACTGGAAGGTGCCTACACGCAGATGACTCGCGGCTACTCGGGTAAGGATGGCGCCCGGAAGCTCGGTTTCACGCAGAATCGTCTCTCCGGTTGTGACCACAGCCAAGCTTCGGGTCGTGGGAATACCCAGCCCATGCATCGCTTCACTGATGATATATTCCCGCAGCATAGGACCCAGCGCGGCTCGACCATCTCCTCCTCGGGAATACGGGGTCCGGCCCGAGCCCTTTAATTGTATATCCACGCGCTTACCCTGCGGGGTAATATGCTCCCCAAGCAGAATGGCACGTCCGTCACCCAGTCGATTGAAATGCCCAAACTGGTGCCCGGCATAAGCTTGGGCGAGCGGATCGGCTCCCTGCGGCAGCTTATTCCCTGCCAGGACCGCTGTGCCCTCTTGATTTTGCAATCCTTCAATATCAAGTCCTAATGCAGCCGCCAACGATGCATTCAGCTTCACAAGCTTCGGCAGGCTTACAGGGGTGGGGCTGAGCTTTGTGAACAGGGATGATGGCAGTTCTGCATAGCTATTGTCGAATTTCCAGCCTGCCTGTTCGAGCGTTGCTTTGTTCTCTGTCATTGTATCTCCTTCGTCCCTACTTAAATTTTTGAATTGCCCGTTGTATATGATGTTCAGGTGAGAGGCTTTACCTTGTTAACGTTTACTTTTACCATTTTATTATACGCTATTCAAGCTTAAGGAACGAATACCTCTGTTATCTATCATAGAAGAACAAAAAAGAGATAGACACCTGTCTACCTCACAAACTTTGCTGCTTAAATCTACTGACTGTTTGTCGACCTGTTATTCATCTCTCACTTTTCGTATATCCCTGATATTCTTCTGTACGGATATCGCGGAAAATATACTTAGCACGTAAGCCATACTATAGAAGCCTTTTTCGCTTTTTAATAAATCAGCATTCCATAAGCCTACGGCCAGCAGGATCAGAGACGAAGCGATCGCGACCCAGCATAACACATAATAAATAGCCGTTACAGGGATACCCTCTTCCTTATCCCTTACTGCCTTTTGCAGTGATACCGCGGCGAATAAGCCGTATAACAACAAAGTCAAATAGTAGCCTTTTTCATTTAACATCATGTCGGCATTCCATAAGCCCAGCATATAGGCAAAGCAACCTAATATTAAGGCGGCCCATGATGCGCCAACAAAGGCCCTTGTCGGCATCCCTTTCTTTCTAACCTTCATACTTTTAGACTCGATATTCAGATCATTACCTGTAATATCTCCCATGAATCTTGTGTCCTCCTATCCTTTTAGCGAAACGTTACTTTCACAATCTCTAATGGCCAAGGCCTCCACTTATTACAAACAGGTTCCTTATTTTGAATATTATTCCACACTGATTTACATTTATCAAGCAGGAGTTCCTCGATCATTTACTTGATCGTCGTCCATAACTTCTCGCATATGAGAGCATCCGCTTGTACGCTTTAGGATCAACCTTCTTCAGAGGATAGAATTGCGGATGGTTCGAGTTCACTTCAAGAATCCACAGCCGCTTGTTCCGACCATAGGCAAAATCAATCCCCATTTCGTGCATGCCTGAACGCTTCTGACTTAAAGCCCGGGCTACCTTCAAAGCAGTCACAGTTAGTGTTCGCCTCGTTAACTTACGTTGAGTTGTCGAATATTGCTTCATGGTCATTAGGCGATCTAACGAATAGATCCTTCCCCCTTGATAATAGTTGGTGACAATTTTACGGGGGGCGCCTACTTTGACTATAAATCCTGTACAAGTCCAGGGTTGTCTAGGCTTGCGTTGCACCATGACCCGAAGATCGTAAGGGCGACCCTGTACATGATCAAGCTTTACATCCCTTTGAATAATCATTTTGCTGGAATGTCTTGATTTCAGATGCTTGTACAGCGCAGAAACAGTCTTAAAATGCTTTATGACTTGATTCTTCTTATGAGTGGAATACAGCTTGTAACCCGCAGACAACCTCACCACTTTGTATACACCTATGCCTAAAGAACCTACGTCTGGCTTAATATAGATGGAGTCATAGCTCCGAGTCATAGACTTCAGATTCTTCTGCGATAAGGTTAAGGTATGAGGAACATACTGCCTCAGCTGCGGATTGGATCGTAAATACTTGCAAACGAGCTGTTTCCCGCGAATTCTTGTGCTGTTGTACGGCCTCTTGGACATACGCATCACCTCATATTTAACATATGAGGAACGATTAACAGACGCTTGTACACACATCTACGAAAAAGCAAAAAGTCTCAATCTTCAGCCCATCCCAAAAAAATAATGCTGATTGCTCAGCAAAAATATCCATACACTTGTTGTGCATCGAACATACCTTGTTATCATCTCTCAAAAAAAGGAGGAACAGCGATGCCAAGACTTGCTTTATGGTCGGGTAATAATTTAACAGGTCGTCGTATACTATTCACGGGGGAAGATGGGGTAGCCATTCGAGATATGCGAGCGTTCCGCTTCAACAATTTGTTATCAAGCTTCAGACTCACTAACCCGGGTGATGATCCCAATGATGTAACCTTGGTCTTATTCTCCGGTCTAAATTTCCAAGGGTCATTCCGGGTATTCCGCGGCGCCCAAACCATTCGTAACTTAAGCAGCCGTTCGTTTAATAATGTGACCTCTTCACTTGTACTGGTCGAAGACCGATTGTCCAATGCCCAAATCAATCGGATCCGCCGCACTCGTAATGTGCCGGATGATATCGTAGTCATTCGCCAGTAACCTACTCGGATAAGCCGAACTTAGCATGGACTTAGAGAAACCGTTAGGGATGCCCTAACGGTTTCTTGTTGGTGTGCCACGCATGGCGATTAACTAGGTGGTGAAAGTCCACTGTGGGGGTTT
>CAYUSG010000172.1:0-6470 GCA_964447355.1 uncultured Paenibacillaceae bacterium | reverse complement strand
ATTTGGGTTTGCGCAAGGTTATTTCGGTTAAGTGGATTATGGGTTAATGATATTGGGGGAATTTTGAGATCCCCCTGTGTTCATCATATCATGTCAAGACACCGTCATCCAGCTTTATCCAGCCTAGCAAAACCTGCTATTTTCACCTAAAATCTATCCAGCACACACCAATCCGTGTTATAGCATTCGATCGAGAGGGCTTTGAATGTTCCGAATGGCTTTTTCTGAAACGTGTGTATAAATCTCGGTGGTGCGGGAGCTTTGATGTCCAAGAAGCTCTTGGATATATCTTAAATCTGTACCCGCTTCCAGAAGGTGCGTTGCGAATGAATGACGCAAGGAATGCACGGTGTAATGCTTTTGAACCCCCGCTTGCACCAAAGCCTTTTCAAAAATATGCTGCACGCTCCGCTCACTCAAAGCTTTTTGTCCTCCTGCACCGGGAAAAAGCCAACGCTTCGGACGGTAAAGTCGAATATATTCTTGCAGCACAGAGTATGCAGCATTCGATAGAATGCTATAACGATCCTTGCGCCCTTTCGCTTGTCGAATATGAATCATCATTCGCTCCGCATCGATATCTTTTACTTCTAAACGGACAACTTCACCCAGACGCAATCCAGCGGAGTAAATGAGGTAAAGGATAGCGCGATGCTTCCAATTCTTCACTTGGGTCAAGACCAGCTTAACCTCTTGAGTACTCATGACTACAGGTAACGTTTTCGGTTTCTTAGGTCGTTTCATATCCACACTAACCGACGGCAGCTTCAATATCGTATCGAATAGAAATTTCAAGGCACTTACAACCTGATTCACATAAGAACTGGAGAGCTGTTGGTTACGTAGAATATCCAGCACATAAGATCTGACCAATGCAGCATCTAAATGTACAAATTCCGGATCATAGGCAGCGAGAAATCTACGAATATGACCGACATAAACTTTGATCGTTTTCGTACCGTATCCGCGAAGAATCATTTCTTCTTCACTCTGTTCACATAGCAACTTGACTGAGAGCATCCCAGTTTTTAATTTTGAACGGAGTAAGAGCTGGCGGTCTTCCGCCGTTAAGTCTATCCCTCCTTGAACCGGATAATCATTAAAGATCCGAATGAACTGCGACATCACGACCATGCTCTTCGGCATTATCCAAACCTTACCCTTCGCTTCCCAATAAGCACCATGTATACTGCGAATGCGTCTTACGTTTTCCTTTGAATAAGGTACGACTACAGCTAGCTGATGGTCACTATACGTATTCACTATAATAGACATTTATTTAACCTCCATTCAATTTCACCGACTCACAATATTTCCCCGCCATTCTCCTATGTAAGTAACATCGTGTTGCACTTTCATCCATGTAGCCTTACATCCTCGTGTCCGTGCATTTTTATTAGATTTAACTTGAATTGCAGATTCATCTCACTTTGGATGCCTGATACGATTCGTGCTCCTTGGGTACGGAACTGGAACTTTGCCTCCAGCTTCATTAGATTCCACTTCCCGGTGGATAGCCTTGCCCTCGGCTATTAGTTGGCAACTGCCAGCCCACTTAGCAGATTTTCACCGCCTGGATACGCGCCATGCATGGCGCACAACAACAAAAGGACACCAACATAATGTCAGTGCCCTTGAATGCTTTTCAAGTCTAATTGCTAATTCAGGATTTTTGCATAATCCCCAACTATGAAATTGTTTCGGTCATATCATTATAACCATCTATCGAGTAATCCTTTTTTTCTAGGCTTATCTGCTCTTGAAGCTTCATTGGCTTCAGATTCGGATTCTGCATTGCGTGTTTCGACTCTGGACTTAGCCTCGGATGCTGCAGCCTCTTGGTAAGCAGAAAGTGAAGACCCCGTTTTGTCAGGTGCTCCAGCATTACCTGAGGAAGCGAATAATCGATCAACCGCTTCGAAGAATGCCGTGTCATGATCATAATATCGGCCATTATCCGCAGAATTAGATTCGTCATGGTTACGCCTGTTAGGCGCATGAGAAGAACTGCTTCGATCTGCATCTTGTATCCGTTCCTTGGCCCCTCTTTGCTCAGCCAGCAGATTATCCTGATAACTGGCTGCAACCTGTTCCAACTGCTGTTGCAGAAGATCCAAACGTTCCACTCTATAGAGCTGGCTCTCAAGCTTTTGCATTTTTCTCTCTAACTGCTGATTCGTCTGTTGCACACGAGCTAACTGTTTCTCAAGGGAATCTGTTCGCATAATCAGTCGATGAACTAAAGTTTCTAATACAATTGCAATTTGATGTTCGTTGGTTAGACGGCCTAAAGTTTTTAGTAAACTTGTACTTTCTGCCTGCTCCTCTTCAGGAGGCATAGAGGTCATTTTCGTTGATTCATCTAGGATCTTGAGCAATTCTTCCTCTGACAACAGATCTCTTTGCACCTGCAAAACCCCTCATTTCTTATTCCCATTCACTGACTTTCCATGATGAATAAGTTTAAATGCAACTGTGAACGTATAACTCTAGTGTTGCTTGAAATCCTATAATTGTCAACAATCATTTTACCGGGGCATTCGAATGATCAAACCGCTGATGTCCCGAGACAGCATAGAATAAGAGATATCCAAGACAAATATAAACTGCAAAGATACTAGAAAAATAAACAGAATCCCGATGAATATGGATGAATGTCTCCACGAGAATGTCCACAGGTCGAGTCATTAAATCCCAACTGTTCCAGCGTACAAACCGTCCTAAATATACACCAAAACCACTTAAGCCAGATACCATTAATACGAACAACCAGCCTATAGCTCGCCCGAAGTAATGCCTAATGATCATATGTACGATGAATAAAGCAGCGAAACCAATTCCCATACCAAGCATAGCTATGAACGCCATTAACGTAAGGTCATACCATAAGGTGGATTGATGATAAGAGTCGATGACCCTCTGGGCAGAGACCCACCAACGCTGAACCGAGAAATGAATCAGATCTGTTGCATTAGGCAGGAATACCAGCCATCCTGCACCCACAGTAAGTAAGAGAAAGGTTCGAACCATTGCCCTGTTCATTTTGGTAAGCTGCAGCATGAGATAAGCTAACATTAATGGCACCCACGCCAAGAATAAATTCCATAACAAGAAATGAAGACGATGCTCTACAGGCAGCCATTCGCGAAAATAAACCATGCCGCTAGCGCATACAGAAATCAAGGCAAACAGACATAGCATGTATCTTATCTTTTTCTCAAATGTCACCCACCCCAAAGACCGCACCCCCTTTACCTGCAAAAATAATTGGATTCATCCTGGTTCACTAATACTGAAGGTCCAAATCGACTTCGTTACGTTTTAAGCTTTCATCCACAAGAAACTGCAGCAAATTCTCTATAAAAATCCGCATCGCACGTTCGTTATAATATCGAGTAGAACCTGCCGTATGCGGAGTGATGATCACATTGTCCATATCCCATAAGGGATGACTTTCGGCAAGTGGCTCTGATTCGAACACATCAAGTCCTGCCCCTGCAAGACTCCCTGCTTGCAATGCATCAGTAAGCGCCTCCGTATCAACTGTACTGCCTCGACCTATATTGATGAAGAAAGCATCTGGTTTCATACAAGCAAACGCCTGTTGTCCTAATAAATGATAAGTTTCTTCCGTAGAAGGCAGACTTACTACGATGTAATCGCACAAGGGCAGCATCTCAGACAGTTGTTCCATCGTATACATTTGATCAAAGTAATCATGCGGCTTCCCGCTTCGACGCACCCCTAGAACCCGCATACCAAAAGCTTTTGCAATCTTAGCTGTCTCCGTTCCAATCGCACCCGTTCCTATGATCCCCAACGTTTTTTCGTGAATTTCATCATTAAGATGGGCATGATGCCATCGCTTCGCTTGCTGGTTTCGAACATATTGTGGAAGCTTCCGAGTAAAGCCCAAGATCATAGCAAAGATAGTTTCTGATATCGGATAAGCATGTATACCGCTTGAATTTGAAAGTTTAACGTGATGTTGTTTAAAAAGATCAAAAGGAATGTTATCCACACCCGCGGACCATGTATGAACCCAGCGCAGTTTGAATGAACCATTATCGCGAGATTGCTGCTTCAACCACTCGGTTGCTTGGGGCTTCCAATGCACCATAATATCAGCGTCTGACCAAATGCTTTGATCGTGCTCCGTAACTTTACCATGCACAATTTTCCAATCAGGGACAATGCTTTGAACCGTCTGTATCTCGTGCTCTTTCAGGGGTAAAAGAAAAACCAGAGTACCCATTCTCACACCTCATTTAACGTTTATTGACAGGCAAATGTTGCAGTTTGATTGTACTATAACCGATTTCAACTTCAGATTGCAAAGTAACTCACACCACAGTTGTTGTGATATGATAGTCGCGATTCGAAAATGAATTCAATTTGATAACGCGTTATGAAACAACTATGGGATGCCTATATATTGTGATACAATGGGCTTTATTGCTAATTATGAAATTGATTCATATTGTAATGAAATTACAGAAAGAGGGACCAACTAGCATGAACCATTTATCTAAAATGGGATTGACCCTATTATTATTTACAGCTCTAGTTACAGCTTGCGCGACCAATGAACAGGAATCGACCCATAACCATAACACATCTGAATCCGCTCAGCATGATCATTTAGAACATGCTGCTAATGGTGACTTACGAGAATGGACTGCTTCTGCAGACATTCTGCCAACTTTTCTGGCAGAGAAGGATGAAAAAATGCAGCTTGTATACCAGTTATCCGCCCAGTATCATGAAGTGCTGCAATGGATGCCGTGCTATTGCGGTTGCGGCGAATCTGCCGGCCATGGCAGTAATTTAAATTGCTTCGTACATGAAATTCGTGACGACGGCAGTATCCAGTGGGACGATCATGGCACACGTTGTAACGTATGTTTGGACATCGCAATCATTGCAATCGATATTTAACATCAGGATAAAAGCTTGAATGACATTAGAGATACAATTGATGCTCTGTATCATGAAGGGTTTACAACCCCAACCGAAACACCCATGCCTCCAGCATCATAATCAACAATCGACTTGCATTGGCGTTGTTACTGCTTACACTTGTAAAATCCAAAAGACCTTGAATGTACGATAACAATAACGTACATTCAAGGTCTTTTTAATGTATGATTAAGATTTGGTCCACCATGGTATACGGATAATACGTTAGTGAAGCTTCGCAATCAGGACAAGCCAAATCGGTACCTCTCTCATTGAACATCAGAGCATTCGAAACTGCCGCTTCGTAGCTTATGGCATCTAATATGTCCGCCTTATGAATGTAATCACAATTAGCGCTGCTGCAATAAGCGCGAACCTTATAAACAGCTTTCATGACGTCTCCCCCTTTAGGGAATAGTCTTTGATGTTTTTAATCAAATATGCACAGTTAGCCGAGCAGCTCGCGAAGCGCTCCCTCCAAATGGGGGTAACGGAACACAAAACCCGCCGCTTGAAGCTTCTTAGGAACCACCTTCTGCCCCTGTAAGAGCAGCATCGACATCTCACCAAACAGAAGCTTAAACACTATAGCCGGGACAGGCAGCCAATGAGGACGCTGCATGACTTTACCAACGAGGTGTCCGAATCTGTCATTCGTAACAGGATTAGGCGCGGTGCAATTCACCGGTCCTGACAGCTTAGGATGTATAATACAATAATCAACGATTCGAATCATATCCTCAATATGGATCCAAGAGAACCATTGGCTCCCGTTTCCGATCTTGCCCCCCACCATTAGACGATAAGGCATAATCATTTTCGGAAACGCACCCCCATCCATTCCGAGAACAATGCCAATTCTTAGCTTGACTACCCGAGTATCCTTAATCTGGTCAGCAGCAGCTTCCCAAGCTTCAACGACTTGTGCGAGATAATCTGTAATGCGGGCGGGACTCTCTTCGGTAAACGTATCCACTTCAGATGAACCATAAATCGACATCCCTGAACCATTAATAACGACCTTTGGTTTGTGTTCTAAACGCTCAACTAAAGCCGCTATTTGCCTAGTGCTCTCTAGCCGTGAATTTAGAATCCGTGCCTTAGCTGCATCCGACCAGCGCTGATTGATCGATTCACCTGCAATATGAATGATAGCATCTAAACCTTCTAAGGACTTGTACGCCGTAGAAAGTTGCGACCATGTCATATAACGCAAACCCGTGTCCTTGTTCATCCGAGCCGTTCTGCTGACAACTGTAAGTTCAGCACCTTGAGCCAGATAATATTTAATTAAATGGGACCCAATAAACCCCGTACCTCCGGTTAATAAAATACGCATGTGCCATCCCCTGCCTTGACTTTCCTATATAGTATTATATTCTGCCCGAGCCTTCGCGTTCCTTCCCAACATTTATTACGTGTTACCGAACAGACTTAAGTACACAATAGAGACGAAACGTCGAGGAGGTGAATTGACATGGCAGGCAGAAATAATCGTCCTAAGAAACGCG
>CAYUSG010000171.1:4573-6496 GCA_964447355.1 uncultured Paenibacillaceae bacterium | reverse complement strand
ATATTAACAAAGCATTGATGAGCGCATACCAGAATGTAAAAGATAGCGTCGAGGCTGTCATTGACGAGCTTGAGATACTCGAACGGGAATATCGATCACTCGATGGTAACGGGCGCCAAGAGTATTACTACGAACGCCGTGCAGAATATAATCAAGAATCACATGAAACTATTCACAAAACCGCCCTCCTTATTTTCCTGAATAGGACCTGCTACAACGGAGTTTATCGTGAAAACAGAAGTGGTGGATTTAATGTGCCTCACGGTCGATACGCTAACCCAACCATTTGCGATGCAATTACACTTCGTACTACGTCAGGCGCGCTACAATACGTAAACATCAGTAGCGGTTCATTTGAAGATGCCGTTAAAGACGCTAAAGCTGATGATTTTGTATACTTCGATCCTCCATACTACCCACTGACACCAACCTCGAGCTTTACTAGCTATTCAGCAGATAACTTCAACGACGACGACCAGCGCCATCTTAAGCGCGTCATGGATGATCTGACAAAGCGTGGCGTAAAGGTTGCGATAAGTAATTCATCGGCACCGTTTATCGTTGATCTATATAAAGAGTATCGTCAGGAAAAGATTATGGCAGGGCGCTCAATTAATTCAGTCGGAACCGATAGGGGTAAGGTTGCCGAGATATTAATCCTGAACTATTAGGCGGCTGTCGTGTCATTACAAGAACTGGACATCAAAGATACATACAGCAGTAGCATCAAGGATCACGATCTTGTACTTGAGTTCTACAATCCCGTTCTTGAGCAGGCCGCATCGTATGATAGAATTACAGGCTTCTTCTCACCAGCTATCCTCGCCGTAGCATCTAGAGGGTTCGCTGGTCTAATTAGCACGGGTGGAAAGATTCGATTAATTACGTCAGTTCAGCTAGACGATAAAATCTACGAATCGATAGTAAACGATAAGCATAAATTAGATGATGAATTATTGGCAGATTTTGATATTGAATCAATAAAGTCAGAGTTAGATAAAGACTACCTGGCGGTGTTCGCTTGGCTGTACCGCACCGGTCAATTAGAGATGAAAGTAGCAATCACTAGCAAGGGTAGATCAATGCTTCATCAAAAAATTGGGATAGTCACTGATGCAGACGGTAACTCCATTTCATTTAGCGGATCAAATAATGAAACACCGAACGGTTGGCAGCATAATATTGAACAGTTCAAAGTATTCAAAAGTTGGAATCCGTATACAATATCGTTTTATCAAAGCGACAAAATAGAATTTGATGTTCTTTGGCGTAACCTATCAAACAAAGCAGACGTTGTCTACGTAGATAGCGCCATAAAGGATAAGTTAATCCAGAAAATAGAGAGAAATCGAAAAGATGACATTAATACGGTCGTTAAGCGAATACGGAAACGTGAGCACGAGAATAAGATACGTATTATGCCAGCTCGCGAGAGAGATGTTCGTCACCAGGAAGAGTCAGACACTAGGATCCCCAAGGAAGATGCTCCTCGGCAAAGTAACGATAAGCCTTTGACACATTCACAGGCGCGCGAGTTGAGAGACTACCAAGTTAACGCCATTAAACATTGGGTTGATAACGGTTATAAATCAGTATTTGAAATGGCGACCGGTACAGGTAAAACCTTTACCGCCATCAATGCCTTGAAAACATTTAGCGATAGCTATTCATATCTAAGGGCGGTGGTAGTCGTGCCTCTGACGACACTGACAATCCAGTGGCAAGAAGATATCCGAAAGATTATTCCTGATATCAAGATAGTCAACACATCGACAAGCTCAAATTGGAAAAGTGAACTTAGCGACTTAGCCATGTACAAGAAGCTAGGGCGAAGTTCCGACTTTATTGTCATCACTACATACTCAATGTTTACTCGAGAGGATTTTAATGAGAGGCTGGAGCAACTGGGCGACGACTTAGTGC
>CAYUSG010000171.1:0-4563 GCA_964447355.1 uncultured Paenibacillaceae bacterium | reverse complement strand
GCATAATCTTGTTAATAAGCCTAGGATTAGGGCGTTGGCTAATCCTATGTACAGATATAAACTTGGCCTAAGCGCAACACCTACACGGCTATGGTCACAAGAAGATAGCGCAGTTACTCGAGGGTATTTTGGCAACAATAGCTATCAGTTTAGCCTTGCAGATGCGATACAGAACGGCTTCTTAGTACCTTACAATTACCATCCACTACCGATTCAGCTAACTGTTGATGAATACGATAAGTATATCGAGCTCAGTCGACAAATTACACGGCTACTGCAGTATAAAAATAGCAATGGTGACGACAATAAAGCATTGAATATGAAGTTAATTGAACGTTCTCGCATAAAGAAAAATGCTGGCAATAAGATAATGGCATTAGAGAACTCGTTTCGCATCTTACAAAAGGATAGTCCCGTGTATAACGCTTTAATATACGTCGATAATGAGGACTTTTTGTCGGATCTTCAAAAAATGTTAACAGAAAATAACATTCGGACTACAAAGTTTACTGGGGATAATTCAGTTGAGGAAAGACTATCAACTATTAATAACCTAAGGAACCATTCGATCAATGCTATCGTGGCGATAAAATGCTTAGATGAAGGCGTAGACATACCATCAGCAAAAACCGCCTTCTTCCTTTCAAATAATACAGACCCACGGGAGTACGTCCAGCGTCTTGGACGTGTATTGCGACTAGATCCTGCCGGGAATAAGATCTTGTCAGAGATTTATGACTACATAGTTGTTCCGCCTATCGACGTAAGCTATGAAAGTGAAAATGATAGAAACATAGCCCGTAACATGATCAAGAATGAGCTAATACGTTCGAAGTTTTTCAATGAGCTATCCTCTAATGCCGGCGAAGCACAAGATATCATAGATGACGCTGTTGACGGCTACGGTTTTTATTATGAAGAGAATGAACTAGAATATAATTTAGGAGAAGAGACAACACATGGAACTACTGACTAATGATATGTTAGCCGCGATTGACGCAGTGGACTTAAGCGACGCCGATAAAGAAAAGATAAAGACCATATTATACCAGGAGAGACAAAATAAAGAGCTATCTTGGGACAAGGATGCCGTACATTACATTGCTAGGTTGATTGATGGGAGTCGAGATGATTCAGGGGGTGTCAATCAATGATCGCTTTCCATCACCTACGCATTAAGCAGTTCAGGGCATACGAAGATGTGACCGTGTCGTTTGACACCAATACTGGTGTCATTCTTATGAATGGAGATAACGGGTCTGGTAAGTCAACTCTATTGAACGCCATCAACTGGTGCCTGTATGGTGATACTCCCTTCTACACAACTACAAAAGTAACCGCGGTTCTCAATAAGCATGCTCCAGAAGGTGCAAGTGCAGAAGTCGAACTTATAGCAAGTATCGGCGATCGGAAATATAGATTTTATCGAAAAACAAACTCTGATATCGCCCACGGTGGAATACCTGAGGTATCCTACGAGACTGACGGCGACTGGATGGTACTCGATGGCCCGAGTGGTGGTGATGCTGTGCGTAGAATCCTACCCAAGGATATACGCCATCTATTCTTTTTTAATGGTGAACGATTAAAAGATATCTTTACACAGAATAGCGAACATAATCTTGAATCTAGCGTGTATAAGGTCGCAGAGTTGAATGTAATCGATAACGCCATACGACACCTGAAGTCTGTTGAGGAAGGTTACCTCAAGGAAATCACTAAGAATAATAAGAACTCAGATAAGCTCGCGAGCTTAAAGGAAGCTCGCGATACTATTTCGGCTGCCCTGACTGGACATGATGAAGTACTCTCGGACTATAGAAAAGAGAAGAACCAACTAAAGAACGAAATCGCAAAGTTAGATAGGATAATTCAAGATACAGCTATGGCAAGGCAATATCTTGCCGACCGTGACACAACAAAGGAGCGGATTTCTGAAATTGAATCACGCCTAGTAGACGCAAAATTACGAAAAACGGATCTATTTCAAAAAAACTATCACAAACTTTTGCTGCTAGATCATGCGCAAGAATACCAAGAAGCCCTGAAAGTTGCTCGCGATGCCGGTGCCATTCCCCCGCCGATTGATCCAAAAATTACAGCGGAGATTTTAGACAATGGGACGTGTATATGTGGTCGGCCAGTCGGTTACGATGAAAAAGAATACATTGAACGTCAACATGCGGACTACAAAGCGAAGAAGGAGTTGCAGTTTCTCACTGATGGCATTTATGCTTTCGCCGATCTAAAATCTGAAATACCCGATGTCAAATATGAGTTACTTGACATCATGGATGCCATTACTGAAGATACGAAAAAGAAAACTGAGCTCCAAGAGAAACTGAAAAAAATCAATGAAACTCTTTCTGAGATAGACGAGAGTAAATTACACGATAACCCCGAAGTCCGCAGGACAAAATTAGAAAACAAGATAAGCAACTTGGATATGCTTATTGGTGGCGCCGGTGCTGAAAAAGTCAGATTAGAAGATCAACTGAAAGACGTAGAGAGAGAGTTAAAGAAAAACATTTCAGAAGATCGGTCCACAAGTAATCTCGAGAGCAAGAGGGAGACGGCCGAAAGACTCCATAAAAAACTTTTTGAAATTAAAATGGCTATGGAGAATGCAATACGAGCTAAACTACAGGCTAGTGTATGGCAGACCTTCTCAAAAATATTGCCAGACACAAACTTTAAGGGCCTTAGTATAGATGATAGCTATAACATATCACTTATTGCCAATGACGACACACCGTATACAACCAACATACTATCGGTCGGACAAACTAAAGCTCTGGGGCTATCCCTTACCTATGGCTTATCAAAAGATCTTGGTTATTCGGAAATACCACTGCTAATCGACAACCTTTACGGTGATTTGAGTGAAGCACATTTTGCCGACGTGACTCATATGGTGAGTTCTCTTGCAACTGATAAGCAGGTGATCATTATGGACTTAAACATCGATAAGACAACAAGTCTATTCGATGCAGGGTCTATCGCGCAGCGATTCTTGATTAAACGCTCGTCCGATGACAACAGAACTACGATTGAGGAGATAGCATAATGGAAGTTAAGCAATGGCCAGGTATTTCCATACCAGAAGAAGATAGTGAATTAGTTACGAGCCTAATACGACAAGACGGCCTGCTGCGTAGTATGGATCAAAAAGATTTACTACTACTTGCAGCTGCTCTTGCAGTCAAGAAAAATGCCCCAGAACCTCTCCCTAGCTCCGGAGGACGCAAAGACGTAACTCACCAAAGTCTCATAAACGGTGATGGGTACAATAAATACCGTCAATATATCTCAATGATCTACTATCAAACTGCGGGGCGCAAGGATCTGAACAGTATGGCAGATCCAAAGGCAATGGTTGATAATTTTGTTAACTACGCTCGAAGGGGGCTTTATCTACTTAAGATGGAGTATCTTGATTCGAATAGCGGCGACGATGCACTGCTGGGTAGTTTCGCCGACTTACTAGAAAATGAATCGTAGCTGGTAAAATAAGACTGTGAAGAATAAGATTAGCATCAGTATCGGAAACAATCTTCAGACTGTTCGTCAAAAACGAAGCTTCACGCAGGCAGACGTTGCTAAACGCGCCGGTACTACTGTAAACCACTACGCAAAGATTGAGCGTGGCGAAGTATTGCCGTCGCTAAAAACGCTCGAAAAAATCGTCAAAGCACTTGGCGTGAAGTCATCTGACGTTCTACCATTTTAATCTTCTTTTGATTCGTTGTACTTTTCAACGAATTCTTCAAAATTGAGCTCGGATTTGTCAGCAATATTTTTTGCAACTTCGTTCATACGCTTTAGCATGTTGATAGCATATTCACGGTTGGCGTTTTCTGAGTCTTTGTAGCGAAGATATTTGAGCGCAGCCTCAATGGCCTCTTCACTCTCGGCAAGATTCAGGTCATTAAAATCATTATTGGCGTCTAGCATATTTTTCTAATCCTATAAATTTCAGTAATCTTGCGGCTTCCACCGAAGATACCACTCGTCTCATTATCTCACAACTGTCGCTAAACGATAAAATGTTCAGACTGCCCTCGTAAAACACTTCGCGGTCAATGATCGCTATTTTTCGGTGATGACCAGTGGTGTATAGCACCTTGATGCCCATTTCTTGCATTGTAGCCACAGCATCCAGTGCCTGATAGTAATAATCGCCGTCATGTTCTATTGGGTCGCGCGTATTGATAACTATTGAAACGCCATGTCGACACAGTTTAGTTAGAATCGGCAGTAGCGTCGTCATACGTCGCGTGGTTATGAAAGGACTTTCGATAATCAACTCGTGTTGAGTATGCGCCAAATCACGCTCAAATCGCTTGTAAAACGTATCTTGGTCGTAGAGGCTAGAGTTTTCCATCTAAATCCTCCAGATACACCACTCCATCGTGGTATTCGAAACCCAAATCAACCATTCGAGTGTATAATAGTTCTAGGTCGGCTATTAGTTCCTCTGGATTGAGTTTCAGAAATAGAACTTCTAACCCTCCATACATAGCATTCAAGGCACCTTCGGGTGTCTTTTTGTTTTTACCGTAT
>CAYUSG010000170.1:0-6554 GCA_964447355.1 uncultured Paenibacillaceae bacterium | reverse complement strand
GGTTTATGGTCTGCCAACACTTGGTACGGCAGAAGAAGCAGCACAATAAGGCTTAAGCAAATTCCGTGTTTGACTACATTCATACGCATACTAAAGACCCCTCCTGTTGATGTTACATCCTATACTTAAACTAACGATTCAATTTCATCATGATCTACATGAAGCGCATTATGAAATTGATTCTAACTGATAACCATTTTTGACCGTTAGCAAGCAAATTATTCCATAGAGAGGTAAAATAAAAAAACTGAACCGAAAGTCGCTTATCAAAGACTTCGGTCCAGCCGGCTGCAAGTATATTAATTAAGAAACTTCAAATCGTCGTATCATCATTCGTAAATCGCGTTACTCCTGAAGTTGTAACTACAGCGTAAAGTAGCGGGGGAGCTTTGATGTGATCGGATTTTAACGTAAAGGCTCCTTCCACCTTCTGCTTAATCAGATCAACCTCGGTTTGCCGCTTGGGATTAACATATAATAAAGCGAGTGGTTCATTTTGGAGCACCGTATCCCCGACTTTCTTTCTTAGTTCAATACCTACGCTTAAATCGATCACGGAATCTTTGGTTTGTCGTCCGGCACCCAGCATCATCGCTGCTGCGCCTATCGCCTCTGCCTCAATTGCATGCACCGTGCCACTTGATGGACTCAGCACCTCTACCCGCTTCTCAGCCAAGGGCAAGGCCTCGATATGCGTAATGACCTCTGCTTGACCCTGCTGAGCCTCCACTAAGGCCTTGAGCTTGTTCAGTGCGCTTCCATCACGTATAGCTGTAATAAGTTGTTCACGTGCTTCAGCTGCAGTAGCTGCCTTTTTCCCAAGGACCAACATATGAGAGCCTAACTCCAAACATAGCTCCTCTAAATCCTTAGGGCCTTGTCCCATCAAAGTCGTTACGGCTTCTCGAACTTCCAGTGCATTACCAACAGCATAACCTAAAGGCTGGTCCATATCGCTTATGATGGCAATCGTTTCACGGCCTACTTGTTCCCCGATATGTACCATCGCTTGTGCAAGTTGAATCGATTCGTCTAATGACTTCATAAAAGCGCCGTCACCCGTTTTTACGTCCAGTACAATCGCATCTGCTCCCGAGGCGATTTTCTTGCTCATGATTGAGCTGGCGATAAGCGGTATGGAATTCACGGTTGCCGTTACATCACGAAGACCGTATAGTTTTTTATCCGCTGGTGTAATATTGCCCGTTTGGCTCATGATAGCCACACCCAAAGCATTCATCTGATCAATGAACTGTGATTGTGACAATTCTACTTGGAAACCATCAATTGACTCCAGTTTATCTATCGTGCCGCCTGTATGCCCCAGCCCCCTGCCTGACATTTTCGCCACAGGAACCCCTGCCGATGCCACCAGCGGTGCAAGCACTAAGGTGGTAGTATCGCCTACTCCGCCTGTGGAGTGTTTGTCTACTTTAATGCCTGCAATTGAGCTGAGATCTATCTGTTCACCAGATCGCACCATAGCCATCGTCAAATCCGCTGTTTCCTGCGCTGTCATCCCTTGATAGAACACGGCCATGGCCCAAGCGGACATTTGATAGTCTGGAATCGTGCCATTCGTATAACCATCTATAAGATAGTTTATTTCCTCCGTTGTTAACACCGCTCCGTCTCGCTTACGCTGAATAATATCTACGGTTCTCACAGGTACTTAACCTCCCTGCCAGTACTATGTATAGCTTTTTACAAGTCCTTTGGCTATTCTTCTTCTGTTTCCCATACAATACTGATTTGCTCATTTGCCCAGCTGCTCACTTTAATTTGCACAGCATCCTCAATTTCAGTTTCATTCAGCGGCTCCAGCTTATCATCCTTGAGCTGAATCGTGTCCTGCAGCACCGATTTGCCTTGAACCATTAAATTGACCTTAATCTTCATAACAACCCTCTCCATGTACACCTTTACTGCATGCAATGATTCAGCTTCATACCATTCAAGGCTTATAAATTGATTTAAACCTGTTGAACGAAACCTTTTACTAATTGTATAAACTTAGGCTTTGTTCGATTCGCTACCGCTACAACTTGTTCGTGCGTTAGGGGTTCCAGTTCCTCTCCAATAGCCATGTCCGTAATGCACGAAATGCCTAACACTCTTATACCGCAGTGCCGAGCCGCTATCACTTCGCCGACAGTGGACATGCCGATCGCATCCCCGCCCACTTTCGCCAGCATCGTAAGCTCTGAAGGCGTCATATAAGTAGGACCGGTAATTCCACAATACACCCCTTCAACTAATTCTAGCGGTTGCCCATCCCCCTGTATACCGGCAGCGACTTTTCGTGCTAATTCTATGTATTCGCGATCATAGGCCTGTGACATATCTGGAAAACGAACCCCTAATTCAGGATGATTCACTCCAATTAAAGGATTATCCCCCGTCATATTAATATGATCCGTGATCAGCATTAAGTCCCCAGCTTTAAAAGCTCGATTCATCCCGCCGCAAGCATTCGTAATCACAAGGGACTTAACCCCCAGTTGTTTCATAACATACACAGGGAAAACGACCTTCTTCATGCTGTAGCCTTCGTAATAATGGAAACGCCCCTGCATGACGATCACTGGTTTCCCGCTTAACTGGCCCATCACAAACTGACCTGCATGTCCTTCAACTGTAGATTGAGGAAAATGCGGCACATCGGAATAAGGAATACGCACAGCATCTTCTATCTGTTCAGCTAAATCTCCTAATCCTGAGCCTAAGATAAGTCCCATCACAGGGGCAGATTTACCTGCAATTCGCTGTTCTATTGTTTTTGCCGCTTCCTGAATTTGTTCGATATAAGTTAGCTCTGAATTCAATAAGTCCAATCCCCTTTCTGCCTGATGTCAATAACCCTACTAGTTTTAACCATTGTTAAAATTAATATCCTGCAACTCTTGCCCAGATATGTATTCAAAGTTGTCATTTTTCTCGTCCAACCCTATGGGGACATTATAAACCCATGTCTGTGAAGGTACAATAAAATAATGACTATTGATCATACGATATAAACCATACGATTTCAAAATATAATAGTTCACTAAACAAAGGCACATAGTGATCTGACCTAAAATAAATAGACATTGCACTCAACTCATAGTGATTTCTACAAGTTGAGTGCAATTGATTAATTCATATCCGAATCAATTTCATAATGCGCTGAAAAACTATTTATGAAATTGATTCATCCTTCAATATGATGCTTGCGAGGTCCTTTGCATGTGACTTTAAGAAATAATGGTGAGCTTGATCTAACGTAACCAAATGGAGATCGCCTTGTGTGACTTTCTTCCACTTTTTATATTTTCGTTCATATTGCCTAGTAACTTTATCCTCTTTCCCAATGACTACTGAGATGGGGGCAAAGACTTTGTATTGTTTTCTTAAAATCAAGCTCATATGCCTAGCGTAAGCTTTAACATCATGCCTGAATGTATTGATGATAAATGAACTGTATTCCGGGTTAAAGTCGATTCGTTCTCCTCCGATATCTACAAGAAAATCCATAATGCCTTGATCCGAATGCAGAGCCCAAGGGTCAAAAAATCGACCGAAATACTTAATCTGTTCACCTAATAAGGAAGCTCCAATATAAAGATTTGTTACCTTCATATTATTATGTTCCAATAATCTGGTGATTTCTAACGCTAACCCACTGCCTACACAATGACCATACACCATAATGTTCTGATGTTGCTTTAATCTTTGATCATTCACGACAAGCTGGGCTATCTTTGCAACATCCATCAATTCCGATGGATTATTCATTTCGTGACCTGGAAGGTTAACGCCGTAAACCGTAAGAGCTTCACTGTTCATCTTCACTAAAGCCTCGGCTAACGGCTTGTAAGATATGAAGCTTCCCCCGCCATAAGGCACGCAAATGATAGCCGTTGAATATTCTTCTTTAGCGTCGAGTAAGCTAACTAAAACACCATCCCTGTTTGGTTGGTTATCAGCAGCTTCGGTGGATGGATTCGCCTCATTTAAATTTGAAATATACTTGCTCAGATTATCAATACTCTGATGCATGAGTAAGTCTTTAATTTCTATATTATACCCCTCTTGTGACATCCTTGATGAGAGCTGCATAACTTTAAAAGAATCCCCGCCTAAATCAAAGAAATTATCCATTATTCCAATCTGTTTCACGCCAAGTATTTCTTCCCACAGCCTTACTAGCGTTGTTTGCAATTCAGTCGAAGGCGCAATATATTCTACACCTGTATACACTGATCCATCCGGCTCAGGCAATGCTTTTCGATCTACCTTTCCATTCGATGTAACAGGCATCGCTTCAAGTTGGATCATATGAGACGGAATCATATGGTTTGGCAACAGCTCTGATAATGCATGCCGCAATTGTGAGATATCTAGTTTCTCCTCAGCTACAAAGTAGGCGCACAGATACTTATTGCCACTAGAATCATTTCGAGCCATCAATACTGTCTTTTGTATCGAATTTATATGATGAAGATGAGCCTCAAATTCACCCAGTTCAATTCTGAATCCCCTGATTTTAACTTGATCATCTCTTCTTCCCAGGTATTCGAGTTCGCCTTCTGGTAACCAACGAGCTAAGTCGCCGGTTCTATACATCCGTTCCCCTGGGACAAATGGATTTTCGATAAATCGTTCTGTGGTGAGTTCACTGTTGTTCACATAACCTCGGGCCACTCCATGTCCGCTTACAAACATTTCCCCTAATACACCTACTGGAACGGGATATCCATATTGATCTAGAACATAGACAGACAAGGTTGGTAAAGGAGCGCCAATCGCACTTATATTGTCTGTGATGTGTTGATCATCGATCAACTTATAGGTTACATGAACCGTGGTTTCTGTAATTCCATACATGTTAACTAGCTTAACGTCATGATACTTTCTCTTCCAAGCCTTCAACGAGCCGGGAGCTAAGGCCTCACCTCCAAAGATGACAGTTCTTAATGCTAATTGCTTATCCGCTGTCATAAGCTCCTGTTCCATTAAGTGGTGAAAGGCTGTAGGTGTTTGGTTCAAAATTGTCACTTGATTAGCCTTTAATAACTCAAGATAAGCGGCTGGATTTTGAGTTGTCGGTTTGGGGACAATAACCAATTTCCCGCCGTAGAGCAACGCGCCATACATCTCCCATACAGAGAAGTCAAAGCAGAACGAATGGAATAAAGTCCATACATCGGCAGCTCCAAAATCAAAAGGGAATTTGTCATTAAAGAGCAATCTCACTACATTGCGATGTTCAACCATAACCCCTTTTGGTTTACCGGTTGTTCCAGAGGTATAGATGATATAAGCCAAATGTTCCGGACAGGCTAGGGGTTCTAAAGGGGTTCCATCCGTTCCATCACCCGTAAATGAAATATCATCAGATATACCGATGAAATACCCGTTAAAGCCTTCCGCCAAATGTGCAAGAGAAGATTCTGTCAGTAACCATTTCGTACCGCTGTCCTCCAGCATGTAGTGAATTCTATCCGCTGGATAGGCTGGGTCGATCGGCATGTAGGCCCCTCCCGCTTTCAAGATACCCATGATTCCGATGATCATTTCAAGTGATCTCTCAGCCATGATTCCAACGACTTGGTCTGGTCCTACGCCTTTGCTTCGCAGCAAGCGTGCCATCTGGTTAGCCCGCTCATTCAACGCTTGATATGTCAGTTCCTGATTCTCGAATACTACTGCAACATCGTCCGGAGTTCTCTCTGCCTGCTCCTCGAAAAGCTCATGAATCATTTTATCCTTAGGATAATTGGAAACTGTATCATTAAAGTCCACTAAAATCTGTTGCTTTTCTTCCGCCGTTAAAAGCTCTATATCCTGTACCCTTATAGTCGGTTGAGCCATTACTTGATGCAGCACATGCTCTAGATGACCTTTGATCCTTTCGATCGTCTCGCAATCATATACTAGCGCATTATACTTAAATTCAATCTGTAAACTTTCCTCATAGAAAATAACGAGGTTAAGGTCATAGTTTGTTTGTTCAAAGACAACTACATTTTCAATACCAAATGACAACGCATGGTCTGCATCCATCCTGCCTGCTTGCTTAATCTCTTCCCCTACAGGATAATTTTCAAACACCATAATATGATTGATTAAATCTTGCTTAATAGCCGATTGAGACTGAATCTCATATAGCGGGTAATATTCATATATGGCGGATTCTAGTGCTTTGGATTGATTTCGTTGCAAACACTCCATAAAGGTTTCATCAGCGCCGCAAGTGATCCTAACAGGAATCGTATTAATAAATAGACCTATGATCTCCTCAATGCCAGGGATGTTTGAAGGTCTTCCAGATACAACACTTCCAAACACAACATCATCTGTGCGGTTATATTTCTGGAGGACTATTCCCCATGCCGTCTGTAACAATGTGTTCATCGTTATCTGATGTTGAGAAATCATCTGTCTTAAGTACTCTACATGCCCTTTTCCGATTTCAAGTTTCACACTTGAATGCTCATAATCTTTTGACACTTCTGCCCTTTTCTTCGGTAGTTCCACAACCTGTTCATAGTCCTGAAGATAGTGTTTCCAAT
>CAYUSG010000169.1:0-6639 GCA_964447355.1 uncultured Paenibacillaceae bacterium | reverse complement strand
ACTCGAACCCCCGACCAATCGGTTATGAGCCGACCGCTCTAACCAACTGAGCTAAGGGCCCTAAAGGCAAAAAAAATATTGGTTGCGGGGGCAGGATTTGAACCTACGACCTTCGGGTTATGAGCCCGACGAGCTACCAGACTGCTCCACCCCGCGTTATGTGAACCGCTTGCTAACTTCAGCTAAGCTTCACGGCGACAAAAATAAATATACACTACAGAGCTAGTCCGAGTCAAGAGAATTCGAAAATTTTCTGCCTGTAAAAATTAAACAGTATAACGGACGCCAAATTTGCCCTTTCGTGAACGGAATACTTCTATTTCTTCCGGGCACTCATAACCATAGATCCACCAATCCTCTTCCATACGCTTGGCCAAACAACCTGCTTGGAATTTGGATTCATATAATCTTGCCCAATAAACCCATCTCATCTATCGCGTTCCTCCCGTTACTTGATCATGTATCAATACAAATATTAGCATACCCAGGAACAGGCTGTTTTTTTCATCTGAGAAAAGAAGCTTTCATTAAACCTTACGACAAACCGAGAGCAGAAGAAGGATCTTTTTCGCTTAAGCTTAAAATGACATATAATCCCGAATAATCCAAGTACATTACAGCTATAAGCTTCTGATTCGCTCTCAAATTGATATGTTTCCGTCCAAGCTGTAAACCCTCTTCAACTCAGTGTCTAACGCAATTGAAGCAACAATGCTTATACTAAAAAATGCTGAACATATCAGCATTTCAGCTGGTATATTCAGCATTTAATCAACGCGCTTATGAATCAACTTATTCATTAGCATTACAATGTGAAATCGAATAGGTTGTTCATCTATACCTATCCCGCGTTTTCCTGGGGCTCCTGCTCTAACAACGCCATTTCATTCTCTTCCTCATCTCTTTGACGGTGAGCAATTCTGCTGGATGCAGAAGCTGCGATACTCGCAACAAGATCATCGAGGAAGGTATGTACGCCCTTGCCTATTTTAGTATCTAATTTCTTAATAATTCCAATTTTATGCTTATCCAAGTGTCCGAAGGTCGTAACCGCAATACTGCCGTATCCAAAAACCGAACCTAAGGCCAATGTCTCATCACAGCCAAATAAGCCCTCGTCGGAAGCTACAATCGATTGCAGCGGTTCTGACAGCATTCCCTTCTCTGCAAGGATATCAAGCTCAATACCTACTAGAATGGCGTGCTGCAGCTCGCGTTTCTCAAGCACTTTACTTACGCTCTCCAAACAGCTGTCAAAGGTAAGATGTTCGTTATAAGGGGATTGCATTTCATGTACGATAATGGCTATTTCTTCAATGGTTACGCCTCTTTGAGCCAGCTTTTGCATGACGGCTGCTTTCACATCACGGCTATGAACTCTATTCTTCATCTGACATTTCCCCTCTCATATCTAAGTGTTATCATTATATCACAAAAAAGCGACCCGCTTTACAGCAAGTCGCTTTTTTCTTAATCTTTATTATTATTCGGCCTCCACGGCAGCTTCTGCATCAACCTCTACAGAAGCATCTGCTTCACCTGACGCCTCTTCCAGTAATTGCTTCTCTTCTTCTAGCATGTTCAATTCTTCTTCTGAAAGTTCTTCGCCCTCAATAATAACCTCACTCGTTGACTCAACTGCGTCCAGCGGTCGTGGAATCATACCGCCGCCCTCCTGAACAGGATTCTCACGCATTTCCTTCAGCTTGGCATCCCCTTCGGTTTGCCATTCCGCAAGCGCTTCTTCTACCGTTTTGTCACCTTTAAGCACCTCTTGGAATTTCATTTGACCAATATTCTGAACTTCCCACCAATTTGGATACATTTGATAAATCTCACTAAAGTCCTCGGCAGGTGCTGGGCTAAGCTTGTAGAAGGCTTCCATATTGTACGTTTCGCCGCCCTTTGGTTTGTTGTACTCTTTATAGGACATTAGCTGGTAGCTGCTCTTGGATTTAATTCTTGCAAAGTCTTCACCGTTAACGAACTTCACGAAATCCCATGCCACATCCGGATTTTGTGCCTTAGCGTTAATTGCCATAATACCGTTTAACCAGACATTACCGCCAATGCCTGGCGCCTCTGGATGTGTAGGCAGCGCGACAACATCCCAGCGAATGCCGTCGAAGCCTTCAATCCGGTCTTTGTTTTTGTTAGCATCAATGATTTGATTTAAGTAACTTGAATCTGCGATCGCCATGGCAGCCTTACCTGACATGAATACATCATGTTCAAAAGGATTATAAGGACCTTCTCTAAAGCGCTCTTCTTCATAGTTTGGCGGCTCAGGTATAATTTTCTCTGTACTTAATTCGACCATCGTTTTCCATGCATCTGCCCATTGCGGCGAATCCACAGTCAATGTATTCTTATCCTCACTAAATTGAGTTAGACCCAGCGGTGCAACATATTGCTGCATATCCCAGAAAGGATCACTTCCAACATACGTTGTAAACGAAAATCCATATTTACGGTCTTCACCTTCACCGGAAGATAATCGCTGAGCTGTCTCAAACAATTCAGCCCATGTCATATCATCGGTTGGATAAGGCACACCTGCATTGTCGAACAACTCTTGATTATAAATAACAGCGGATGAACTGAAGTACGGAGCTAAAGCATACATTTGTCCATCGCCGTAACGTTTAATCCCTTCTACAACTGCTGGCACATACTTGCTTAAATCAATCTCATCCTTGGTAATAAAGGGATCAAGCGGTCTTAGCAGATTCTCATCTACCATATCCCCCAGGTGCTCATAGTTTATGAACACTACATCCGGCGGATTCGGACCCGTCATCGCTTTTTTCAGCTCTTCATACGGATCGGGTCTCTCCTCGTTTTGTTCTGTCTCACCGTAATAATAACGGTTCTCCTCTACAAGCGTCATGTATTCCATCGTTACATTAGGGTGCGAGAACTCATAAAGCTCAGTGAACTCTCTAAATGCATCACCGTATTCGCCAACCCATCCGTAGTCATTCGCTAATCTTAAAACCTGTTGCGTTTCGACTTCGGTCTTCTCCCCGCCTAAACAAGCTGTTAGCAATGGCAGCATCAGAACAAGCGTGAAGGCTACTGCTAATGTCTTGCGCAGAGTCAATTTGTTTCGAACGTTCATTTGGTTTCCCCCTCCAGAGATGTTGGTGGTTTTATTATTATCTTATCGCCATCGAACTCCATCGTAGCTTTGCCTTCGATATTCAGCTTTTGCAGATACTCTTTGGGGACCTGCAGTCTGCCTACTCGATCCAGCACCACATACTCCTCGTGGCCTTCTTGTACGAATCTGCGTTTGCCTTCAGTCGTCTCATCGAGGTTAGGATTTCGTTTGACGAATTCCGTACTCGTTAAGCCGTCCCGAATCGCAATGACGCGATCGACCTTTCCAGCCAGTGTGAGATCATGTGTTACGATGACGATAGTCACACCCAATTCTTGATTCAACTTTCTGAAAATATCCATGATCAGATCTGAGGTTTGTGTATCCACAGAACCTGTCGGCTCATCGGCGAGAAGCAGCTTAGGTTTATTAGACAGGGCGATGGCTATAGCCACACGCTGCTGTTCACCGCCTGATAATTGCTGCAATTTATTATGCATGCGATCTTTCAAACCTACCCATTCTAACAGCTGCTTAGCATATGGACGATCGTATTTGCCGCTTAACATCATGGGCATTTCTACGTTTTCTAAGGCCGTGAGATAGGGCAGCAGGTTACGCGCATTATTCTGCCAAATAAAACCAACGGTGTCGCGCTTATAATCCACCAGCTGCTGATCCGAAATTTTAAGCAAATTCCAATCCCCTACACGCACCTGCCCAGCAGACGGACGGTCTAAACCGCCCAGAATGTTCAACAACGTGGATTTACCGCTGCCGCTGTTCCCGATGATCGCCATCATTTCCCCTGGCTTCACGTGGATGTTCAAGCCTTGAAGGGCTACGACTTCAATATTGTTGCTCTTGAATATTTTTACTAAGCCTTCGCATTCAATCATCGATTTAACGCTCCTCTCCAAGCTTCACAGCTTGATGCACCTTCAGCCTGCGTATATGCATGAACAGCAGCATTGCACCCGTCAGCATCATGACTGTTACAACCACATAAAGCTGCATCGTATCTCTAGATTCAAACACGACTCGGAATGGAGGAATCTGCTGTTGAATGTTCTCGGTAGTCTGCAGGAAAGGAAGGAATAAATAACTTGCCAGCTTACCGATTCCAATCCCTAGCATAATCGATAACCCTGCGGTAAAACCTTGCTCGAGCAGCAGCATACCTGTTAACTGCCGTCGTGACAGCCCCATCGCTCGAAGTACACCGAATTGAACCACGCGGCCGGACAAATTAAAGAACCAATATAGCACATATCCTATTAAAGAAATGATAACTGAAACAAGGAACCCTAGACTAAGAATCCCGAACACTCCGCCGCGAGCCGGGTGTTTCTGCTGAACGATCAGCTCATTACGCACATCCTTAATCGATGCGAGCTCGATCCCTTTATCTGCTAGTGCCTCAACGATAGGTGTCAGCTTAGCGTCTTCCTCCATCTTTAACCACACCTCATAAGGTATGAGCGGAACCTGATCATAGATGTAATCCAAATTCACAATGAAAAATGGCGTTTGATCAGGGTACTGGCTAGGCCAGTAAGGCAGGGTGCCAACGATAACAAATTCCAGCTCCTGCTGCTGAATAACGATCGAGAATACATCACCGGGTTTCAATTGATAGCGTTCTGCAAATGTCTCGGAAACTAATGCTGATTGTTCATACATTCCTAGGAAATCCAGATAATAATTCTGATGAACAGGATATAAGTCCTCACGGAACCAACCTACTTCTGCAAAATCAACATTGTCTATTCCCATCACAGCACCCTGACCCGTTGAACGTCCAGAAACAACAACATTCCCCGTCGTTTGAAGTACTCGAGCTGCATGCTCAACACCATCTAAACTTTTAAAAATTTCAAAAGGCGGTTCTTGGTACAGCATTTGCTGAGGTGGGATATTCCCAGGTTGATTCGGATTACCTCCGCCGTTACCTGGCTGGTTCGGATTACCGCTTCCTCCCCCATCATTCCCGCCGCCGCCATTATTGCCACCATTGCCTGGTTGACTAGGAGGTTGTGGCGTACTAGCTGCATAACCTTCCCATATCGTCTGCATGACTACATCTGTACCGTATTGGTACAATGTTCGTTCCGTAGAATTCAAGTCAATCGTTCGCGCCGCCGAAGAGTTATAAATCCCTAGTCCCAGTGTTAGAATTAATAACAACATAATGGGATAATACGCTTTGGCTGATCTTGATAACTGCGTAAGCGTAAGGTAAATAGGTACGGGCAAGAATCGCTTACCCAGCCAATTAAACAGCTTTAGCAACCACGGGAATACTCTAAGAAAGAATAGGCCAAGCGAGATGATCGTTATCGCCGGAACAAAGAACAGCATCGGTTGAATCTGTAATTGATCTGTTGTTAAGCCTGAACGCATCGCCACAAATTGGTGTTCATTAAATGAATACCAACCATATGCAGCTATACCAATAAGGGCTATATCAAGGAACCATCGCTGCCAAATCGGTTTGCGATCTATTCTCGCAAGCTGTTGTTTCAAGCCTACAATAGAAGAACGAGCAAATACAACAGCAGGAATTAAGCTTGATACTACCGCTATAATTACGGCTGTTAAACCATAAAGCATCGTGCCCGGCGCAACGTCCACCGGAATGGACTTTCGATTGACGAACGATAGAAAGCCGCTGGACGATCCGATCATTTTAGCCATAAACCAACCGATTACCGGTCCGATAATGAGGGCAATGACCCCCAGAATAATACCTTCGAGCAGGTATATACCGAAGATCTGCTTCGTGCTTGCGCCCCGGCTTCGGAGCACCGCGATATCACTGCGCTGCTTTTCAAGCGATTGCCTAGCGTTCATTGCGATATAGTAGAACACCATCGCGATCATAGGAGCAGCTAAAGTAAACAATAACGTTTGAAGCTGCACACTCTGACGTTTGAAATCTACAAGCATGTCGTTAAAAGAAATATCCACCTTGGTATCCTTTAACAGCTGGTACAGCTCAATATCCAGTCGTTCTAACGTTCTGCCTAAAGGTGATAGTTGGCTTGTTTGTATCTCCCTTAAATCGAATGCATAGTACCACTGCATTAAATTCAGTGGTATGCCCTGGTCTTTTAGAAGATAGTCGTTGAATAATGATTCATCCACAACGAAAGCATTCATCATGCCTTCCACCCCTTGGTACCAGTAAGGGTGTGTAGCATCTTTAGGTTCATATGTACCTACAACTTTTACTGTAACGGGTTGAATGCCTAAACCGCCGCGAATCGGATAAGTAAATGCATCACCTACGGAGAAGTTGTTGCGATATAAGCTGTCCTCTAATACCACCGCTTCAATCACGCCATCTACCAGTTCACCGTTCGGCATCTTTCCTGTGAGCAATTCGGCATGCTCTTCTAAAGCATTTAAGGACATAATCGTCATGTCGCGCCGTTTCCCCGGATCAACACTGCTGGGATCAACTGGACTGACTTGAGAACCTCGAATCGACATACTGTTGACGATTGTATAATAAGGAAAAACGATATCCTGTG
>CAYUSG010000168.1:0-6639 GCA_964447355.1 uncultured Paenibacillaceae bacterium | reverse complement strand
TAGTAATATAGGCAGCTGAAACGATACAATACTTTATATTAAATGGAGGGAAATAAATGGTCCTTGATTATGAAAGTTATGTACAACAACTCTCTGGAACAAAAAATTGGAAGGAATTAGAGAAGCATAGAATGAAGGCCATTCTCGGACGCTATCTTGTGGCGCCATTAATAGGTATAGGATTAGTCCTATTAGGACTCGTGCTCCTATTCTCTGAACCATTCAGCGGTTTATCCGCCATAGTCATATCTGTTCCGATGACTATTATCCTCTTTAGGCTGGCGCATAAAAATTACAGTAAAGAATACAAACGGCTGATCATGCCAACGTTGGTCACGGACATTATCAAAAGTTACAGTGAGGCTGATGCCTCAGGCAAGACATCCGTTAAATGCAGATACAAACAATCCAGCCATGTAAATGAATCTTTCCTATACAACATCCCTTTATTTGAAAAATATAATAAAGATCGCATTCATACTGAAGGTGAGGATTTGTTCGTCGGCCACTTGGGAAGCACCGCATTTCAATTTTCCGATCTCATTTTCAAACATAATCGCGATATCCCCTTGGCCGATCAAGACATTGATCTTACCGTATTCAAGGGTCTCGTATTCGTTGCCGATTTCCACAAAGCATTCGAGGGGACCACAACGCTGACTACTCGAAAAGGGAAAGTGTACCGACGGTTACGCTCCATTGGCTCTCGAATGAAATCCGACAGCCTCGAATTCGATCGGATGTTTAAGATTTCTACGACCGACGAGATTACGGCAAGGTATTTGCTGCCTGCCAATATGATGGAAAGGGTCGCCAACCTGCGCAAGCTGTTCCCAAGGTTAGGCATGGCGCTTTGTCTTCATGACGGTATGCTCGTCATCTCCATTCATAACGTCGACTTTTTCGAATCCGCTGGTTTGAAGAAACTTGATGGCGGCGGAATGAAACGCACTTATGAAGAGATCAAAGCGATCATGGACATCATCGAATTGCTGAACCTGAACCTGCGGATTTGGAACAAGAAGGCTAAGCGACCCCATTAACCTTCGTTTCGGTGTAAAAATAAAGCAAGTGGAGAAACCGACAATTCGTCTGTTCTTTACTTGCTTTTGTTTTTCAACTAATTATTGGACAATCTCTAATTCAGCCGAGTTTACAATTTGGATAAACTCGATATTCTGAGTGCCTCCATCACGTCTCCCGTTGACAGAATACTTGGGAAACACTTCCATACCGGAAGCATCTAACGTCCTTAATCCCATTCGAAGTTCGGGCAAGGGTAGTCGTTGGCTTGAATTCTTCACCAAGATTAACCTTTGATTAGCATAATCCACCCAAGCAGCTGGCCACGGCACAGCACCATACCTTTGCTTCATAACATCCACTGAATGTTTTAATTGTACCCTGGGCCGATAGTAATCCACCCCGTCCGTTCTACCAGACATCCTGTAACTTAGCAGATAAAATTCAAGGGTTTGAATTGAATCTCTAGGATCTAAATTCCAAATGATTCGATAGGTTTCTGGTCTGCCCGGATCTACTTTCCATACATGCGGCATACCCTTCGTATGCACAACCTCGACTTCCCAATCGGTCCGTTTCCATGTCCATAAGCTGATGCCATAATCCCCTTGCGCGCTTGTAAAAGGCGCCATGTAATGTGTTTCATCTATTAACATTGTATCTTGAATGTTCGCCACATCAACTGCGGGAAACTTCTTCTGCATCTGTTCCACTAACCATCGATCATGAGGCAAGGGTTCAGCTTGGCGAGAAATGAATGGATAATCCAACAAGATTCCCAGCAATACAGCAAGACATAAACTAAAAAGAACTGCAGCTATTAACCGTTGCTTCCTAATATCCATCCTGCACCTCCTTCAGTAACGATGTCTCTGAGCGAAAATAAACCTGTTCTTGCAATGTATCGATGAGCAATCCCTTGCCATCCTTCTCCAAATAAATCATTGAGGGCAGTCCGCTGCCCCATGCAGGCTGTGTTCCTATAAGAATATATGGAAATTGTTCATCACTAAGCCCTGTATTACTATCTACCCTGCTTTCAATGTACCAGTTCCAATCTATGTTCCCGGGGTTCATATCCGAAATTTCTTCTGTCCAATCGGATTTCAAAGCCGCATGAGCATTTCCTGCTGGGTGAATCTGAATCAGCTGGGCTTGTGAATTTTCTCTTATGAACGTAGACACTTCATCCTGCGGATAGACCGCTTGATACACTGGCGCAATTAACAGAGCTGAAATTAAAATGATGAAATTCCCACCAAAGCTTATCCAAGCAAAACCTCGATACTTCGCCCAGCGGCTTGATTTACGCTTTAGCACACCATATAACAACCATACGCCTAAAGGTAAAATAGGGATATTCAGCTGTTCTGGATATGCATACGAAATATTGACATCAAACGTGAACATGGCGATCCAGATCACCACGAGTACTTTCCACAATCTAGGTTGTTCCGCCTGCTTCACATAATATCGATAAATGATAAGCCCTATCACGCACCATGCAATGCCATATATCGTTAGCGAAATCAGGTCATTAGGTACGCTTATAATAAAATGCATTTCAACTCCCACTTTCTTAAAAGGGATTTCTTGGCAATTTAATCATATCATATGCAGCATTTCCCACGACTATTTTGCATTTATATTTTATTAAGCTATACTTGAATCAATGATAAGAAGGACTGATGAAATGACGTTACAACAACTAAAATACATATTAACAATAGTCAGCTGTGGTTCGATTAGTGAAGCGGCCAAGCAGCTGTTTGTTTCACAGCCAAGCCTGTCCAGTGCGGTAAAAGACGTTGAACAAGAATTTGGTATAGAGATTTTTTCCCGCTCACCCAAGGGCATTGCTTTGACGAATGAAGGCGTAGAATTTCTAGCCTATGCGCGTCAAGTGGTAGAACAAGCCGACCTGCTTGAACAAAGATATACGAACAAGAAGCCTTCCAAGAAGCTGTGCTCCATTTCTACACAGCATTATGCGTTTGCAATTCAAGCATTTGTGCAGCTGCTTAAGGAATTAAATGAAAACGAATATGAATGTACGCTACGTGAAACTAGAACCTATGAAATCATAGAGGATGTTCGAAATTTACGAAGTGAGCTGGGTATACTATATTTGAATGACTTTAACCGGAAAGTACTGACTAAAATTCTCAATGAGAATGACTTATGGTTCCATCCCCTTTTTTCAGCGCAGCCACACGTCTTCGTCAGTATACATCATCCGCTTGCCGCTAAGACCGTCCTTGATATTCAAGAATTGGATGAATACCCATGCCTAGCATTTGAACAAGGGGAATTTAACTCGTTTTATTTTTCAGAGGAAATGTTAAGCACCAGATTGGTCCAAAAGAAAATATTAGTCAGCGACCGTGCGACCTTATTTAACCTGCTCATCGGATTAAACGGCTATACGATCAGTTCAGGTTTAATTAATCAGGATCTGAACGGTGAATATATCAAAGCCATTCGATTACGAACGGATGAAGATATGTCAATAGGGTACATTGTAAATCAGAAGACGGACTTAAGCCGTCTAGCAGTCAACTATATTAATAAACTCAAGGCCGTGATCGCGGATTTTGGCTATTCTATTCTAAATGAAGAGGACGGTCCCTATTGAGACCATCCTCTTCAAATGTTTACAGCTCATCTCTCACTGCTTGTGCAGCATGTACTAGATGCTCTAAACTGATCCAGGTTTCTTGCTCCCCGCGTGTCTTTAACCCGCAATCAGGATTGATCCACAGCTTGGAAGAATCCATTGTATCCAGCATCCGATAAATTACTTGCTTCATTTCGTCTACACTAGGAATGCGAGGGGAATGAATATCATACACCCCTGGTCCGACTTCAGTTCGAAAATGACATTGATGGATCGTATCAATGATTGACAGATCTGATCTTGAGGCTTCAAAAGTAATGACATCAGCATCCATCGCATCAATGTCCTGAATAATATCGCTAAATTGGCTGTAACACATGTGCGTATGAATTTGAGTTTCAGCTTGGACACCACTATGCACAAGGCGGAAAGCGGGGATTGCCCAGCTCAAATATTCACTGTGCCAATCGGACTTTCGCAGCGGCAGCTTCTCCCGCAGTGCAGCTTCATCGACTTGTATCATATCAATATGATGGGCTTCCAGTTCGAGAACTTCATCGCGAATGGCAAGTGCGATTTGAAATGTGATGTCCTTCAAACTGATATCCTCTCGAGGAAAAGACCAATTTAGAATCGTCACGGGTCCAGTTAGCATGCCTTTTATCGGCTTATCTGTAAGGCTCTTGGCATAAACTGAATATTCCACTGTGATAGGTTTAGATCTGACCACATCACCCCAAATAATAGGAGGCTTCACACATCTCGTGCCATAGGACTGTACCCAAGCCTTTTCAGTGAACACAAATCCTTCCAAACACTCTCCGAAATATTCAACCATATCATTGCGTTCATATTCACCATGCACCAGTACATCTAGGCCGATCGCTTCCTGGCGCTTAATGCACTGTTTAATTTTCTCAAAGTTAAACTGCTTGTATTGAGCCTCAGTAATAGACCCTTTCTTATAGGCTGCGCGATTCGCACGCACATCAGTCGTTTGCGGAAACGATCCGATGGTGGTAGTCGGCAGTAACGGCAATTTGAACTTTTCCTTCTGTATAACTTCTCGCTCCGCAAAATCAGGTTGACGGGTAAAATCTTTATCCGTAAGCTCTGTTACCCTTGTCTTCACAGCTTCGTTATGTATATAACGACGACCATCGAATAAGGCTGCATTCTGAGCATAACACTCAGCGGTTAATGGGTTTCGCTGGGGCAGGAGGTGCTTAAGCTCCGACAATTCTTCAAGCTTCTCTTCGGCAAAAGCAAAATAACGGGTAACACTCTCTGATAACTTCTTCTCATGTCTTACGGTGTATGGGACGTGAAGCAATGAACAGGAGGTGCTTAGCACGATATGTTGAGCGTGTTGTTGGAGTTCCTTGATGATATTGAGCGTTTTGTCATAATTGTTCCTCCAAATGTTCTTGCCGTTGATCAGTCCAGCGAACAGCACTTTGTTATCGGCAAAACCATGCTGTTGAATAAGCTCCAGCGATTGTTTGCCCTCGACGAAATCGATTCCGATACCATCAAACGGTAAGGATTGAAGGGTTGGATAACAATCACGGACATCCCCAAAGTAGGTTTGAACAAGAACTTTTACATTTCCCTTCGAGGCTAAGATGCGTGAATACAGATCCTCAAACCACTTTAAATCCTCGTCTGATAAATCCGTCACTAGACAAGGCTCGTCAAATTGAATCCACTGGGTACCCAGCTCATTCAGCCTCTCAAGTACACTGCAGTACGCTTTGGCAATATCATTCATGAAATGCTCTGCTTTCTTGGTACCCGTATATTTCGCTAGTTTAAGCAGCGTAAATGCTCCCACCAATACGGGTCTGGTTTCAATCTTTTGCTGTTTGGCTTCTACATACTCATCGAATATTTTCGATCCGATTAATTGAATCTCGGCAGCATCATCGATTTCAGGGACCATATAATGATAGTTCGTGTTAAACCATTTTTTCATCGCTAGTGCTTTCAGATCACCCTGCTTCCCCTGAAATCCTCTCGCCATAGCAAAATACGTATCCAGCGAATGAAGTCCAAGTGCGCGATATCGTTCTGGAATGATGTTAAATAAAACCGCAGTATCAAGCATCCCGTCGTACAATGAAAAATCATTGGATGGAATATAGTCAATCCCGTGCGCTTGTTGAACGTTCCAATGTGCCTTTCTAAGATCAGCAGCGGTTTGCTCCAGCATAGCTAGATCAATCTCACCCTTAAAATATTTCTCTGTTGCAAATTTAAGTTCCCTTAAAGTCCCGATTCTGGGATAGCCAATAATGGATGTTTGCAAAATCATCAACTCCTAGTTCGAATAATGAGTTCATTATACAGAGTTGATTCGGCAAACTGGAAATATATAGATACTATCGGAAGGTATAGTTTTTTTCTATCATGTATTAAGAGAGCTGCTATGTTGCATCTGATTGATGCGCTTTCTAAATTCGCTGGGCGCGTAACCGATAACTTTCTTAAACATATTGCTGAAATAGGCAAGCTCTGCATAGCCAAGACGTACGGCAATTTCACTGACACTCAGGGATGTATGCTCTAATAAACGCAGCGCTTCCTTCATTCTGGAATGAATGACAAAATCGCGGTAATTAATTCCTTTCTGCTGCTTAAACAGCTTACAGAAATAATTCGAATTCAGATGAACCATTGCCGCGGCCTCTAATAATGTCAGGTGGGTTCCGGGTCTAGACTCGATATATTCAATAACCTTCTCCACAGGCGAAAGTTCTTCCGTCTCGAATGCTTGTCTTGTCTTTGCAGAGGACGCCGTTAACCATTGCGTCAAGGACTGTTTCAATTTTAACGCCTCCACAGGCTTGAACAGAACATCAAAAGCAAGATGTCTTAAAGCCGTATCAGCATCAGTGAAATCATGTTCTGAGATAAGAATTCCATCACATTTCAGCCCACTCTCCTGAACCACTTTCAATAAAGATAACACCGTCATCATTGGCATATGACAATCTGTA
>CAYUSG010000167.1:0-6661 GCA_964447355.1 uncultured Paenibacillaceae bacterium | reverse complement strand
TATTCTGCCCGAGCCTTCGCGTTCATTCCCAACATTTATTACGTGTTACCGAACATACTTAAGTACACAATAAAGACGAAACGTCGAGGAGGTGAATTGACCATGGCAGGCAGAAATAATCGTCCTAAGAAACGCGGCCCTGTAAGCCATCCGTCCGATCTAGATCAATTCGGCCAAGAAATGGCTGATGAAGGCATGTTGCAAGGTGAAAGGGACAACCAGCGAAATACTTCAGAACAATCGGGATCAACAGACCAAGCCTCGGCCAATCAGCTATAACTGTTTATAGATACAATTAGAAGGGAGCTTATGATGAATCTCGCAGCGCTCCCTTCTTTATTTTACAGTGCTTCCCTATCTTTAATAAACTTCAGTAAGGCTTTACAACCTTCGTTCACTAGCTCATATACCTCTTGAAAGTTGCCCGTGTAGTATGGGTCTGGAACATCTTCTCGGGTGTCTGTGTTAACGAAATCCATGAATTTGCCTATATAATGACCATCGCGGCATGAACCTAGTTCCTGTATGCCGCTTAAGTTACTGCGGTCCATCGCTATAATATATTGAAACTCTTCCAAATCACTACCTGCAATTTGTCTTGCTTTTTGACCTGAGAAATCGATGTTATTCGCTTTTAATAGCTTTTGTGTCCCTTCATGAGGCGGTTTACCAATATGCCAATCTCCCGTCCCAGCAGAATCCACTTCAATGTGTGCGGTTAAACCCGCTTGTTCAACACATTGTCTAAAAATAGCCTCCGCCATAGGCGAACGACAAATATTTCCTAAGCATACAAAACATACACGTATCATGAACTAAATCTCCTTTACCCTCAATGCATACTTGCCCGATTATAACACAACGATCCTGCTGCGAAAAAGACCCAGGTACGGTGTCCTGTGCCTTCGTATCACTATTAAAATTTCAGCCTGAAGCAGGTATCTTCAGTTATATCTGGACACTTAATTCGTACTTGCCGTTCCGAACTTAAATAAGTCCATCCCGATTGAACTTGATCCCACAAGTCATGGCTCACTGGAGTGGATCCTGCTATTTCTTGAGGCATTTGATTTACATAACAAATATGAAATTCAATGAAGTCACGTCTAGCATAATATCCCCTATGTATCACTTTTAGGCTGATTGTTATATCTTTAGGACCTGCTTCTGTCTTGATTTGGAATAGATTATAGCTGCCATCTGCATAGTTATATGTTAATCCATCGTCTTCGTAAAACTCAAAGGTTGTGCTGTGCTGCATTGGCGCAGCAATCATGATCTTAAGATCATCAGAACTCAAATCAACAGATGACGGTTTGACAGATGTAGTAGGTACCACGGCACCTGCTTTAACAAACATCGGAAGCACATCAAGAGGCGCCTCAATTAAGATGTGTTGATTCCCTTCATACTGTTCACCCGTCCAATAATCATACCATTGCCCGTCTGGCAAATAAACAGAGCGGTAATCCGTATCGGGTCTATAGATTGGAGCAATAAGAACATTAGAGCCGAATAAAAATTGGTCGGACAAATTACTTACCTTTGAGTCATTCGGGTATTCAAGTAATAAAGGTCTCATTACAGGTAATCCTGTCCTCGAGGCTTCGTAAAATAATGAATACATATAAGGCATCCAAGCATATCGCATGGATAAATACTTTCGGCAAACCGCTTCAACCTCATCCCCGAACGACCAAGGCTCTTGGCGGATTGTATCCAGTGCACTGTGATTTCGACAATAAGGGAAGAAGGCCCCCATCTGCGTCCATCGGGCTAACAATTTAGCATTCGTGTGATGGGCGAAACCTCCAATATCAGGACCACTAAAGCAGACTCCTGATAATCCAAGATTCATAACCATGGGCATCGCCATCGCCATATGCTCCCAGAAGCTTCGGTTGTCTCCTGTCCAAACAGCCGCATATCGCTGTACCCCTGCGTAGCCAGCCCTTGTTAATACAAATGGGCGCTCATTGTCTAAATGGCGCTTTAATCCTTCGAACGTTGCCTTGGACATCAGCATGCCATAAATATTGTGGAGCTCCTCATGAGTTTTGGAGTCCCCGTTATTACGATGCATGACATCCAAATCCATCGTTTTGCTTTCGTTGAAGACCGCTGGCTCATTCATATCATTCCAAATCCCTTTAATGCCCAGCTCAGTATAGAATTGATGAAGGTCTCCCCACCACTGCGATGCTTCATCTTCCGTAAAATCAGGAAATGCACTGATCCCCGGCCACACAGGTCCCATAAACAAGTCACCTTCGAGTGTTTTACAGAAATAATCTTGAAGCACACCTTCACGATACACATCGTACTTAGGGTCTTTCTTCACCCCGGGATCTACGATCGGCACAACATAAAAGCCCAACTCACGAAGCTCCTGAAGCATTTGCTTAGGGTCAGGGAAACGCTGCTTATCAAATGTAAAAACGCGGTATTCATCCATATAATGAATGTCCAAATAAATCACATCACAAGGAATTTGCTTAGCCCTAAAAGTTCGCGCAAGTTCAAGAACCTCAGCTTGATTCATATAACTGTACCGGGACTGATGATAACCAAGAGCCCATTTCGGCGGCAGCTCCATTCGCCCAGTTAGATCTGTATATTGCTTTAATAACGCCTTCGTATTAGCAGCATGAAACAGATACATGTCCATGTCACCTGTCAGCGTTTTGAATTGATAATTCGCAGGAAGCAGACGCATATCAAATATACTTTTCCCGGTGTTATCCAAGAAAATTCCGTAAACATTGTCGTTTTCTTGATGAATTAAGAAAGGAATGGATTCATACAACGATTCCATCTCAGCAACATGCGGAGCATACACATCTGAATTCCACATCGTATATCGCTCATGATTCTTGTCGAGAAATCCTGTCGTTTCACCTAAACCATAAAAATGCGACTGTTCAGACTTAGGAAACACACAAGTCACGGCCCCTCTTGCATCCCACAACAAATCAGTCTGCTGACATACTAGCTTCCCGCTTGTCGTAATCACCTTAACAGCTCCATTCGATTTGGAGATAATCACCTCCAAATCAGGAGAACTAACTTGGAACGCCGTCCCTTGTTCTTGTATCTTAACCTGTACTGCTTCAGTAAAGTCAGGCTTCACAGCTGCGGAAGTCGTAAAATCCAATGACTTATGAACATCCACAGAGAGCTTAACTCTTATCACATCAGCTCTCACAAATTGCACCAACAGCTTTGCTTCTCTGCCTGACACAACAACACCCGAAGCAACCTCTTGTATGCTTTGGATAGCTCCAAACCGATGATATTCATTCTCACCCTCAGATGAGTGATGCTTGTCTGGATGAATCGTTTCACTTGTTAACATGGTCAATCATCCCCTTCCAAGTCGTGCAATCGTTTGCATTCATGAATTCTTTTGACGTCTTTTTCTGTACGCATAGCGGTCTTTAGCGGCTAGGAAGTGTTCACGTTCCTCATCTGTTTCGGGTATGACAGGCGGTACGGGCGTTGGTTTCCCCTCATCATCCAATGCGACAAACGTTAGAAAGGAAGTCGCTGTCGTTTGTCGTTCTCCTGTGATTAAGTTTTCGGATTGAATTCGGACGAACACCTCCATCGAAGAACGATGTGTCCATGATACATAGGACTCCAAGATAACTGCTTCACCTAGCTTGACTGGTGCGAGGAAGTCTAAGCTGTCACTTGATGCCGTCACCACAGGCCTTCTAGCATGACGCATGCTAGAAATGGTGGCGATGCGATCAATGGCTTGCATAATTTTACCGCCAAACACCGTCCCATGATAGTTTGTATCCGATGGAAAAATAATTTCCGTCATGACCGCTCGGGATTCAGCCGTTGATTTACCTTCCACATCATCCACCTCTTCGTTAATCGTTTAATCCCGCTCTACAGCTTGACCCAGTAGTATCGGATTCCTTTGTATAAGCAATTAACGTAATTTCTTGTCCCATTTCTACACTAAGGTGACGCTCCAGCTGCTTGATTTGATCGATGGATTCTTGTTTTATGTTCAGTTCAGCAAATGTATAAGGTTGTTCCATCACTATTACCTCCATTCAGTCAAATATGATGTGTGCAAAAGCACATACATACCTTACCCATTACCACAGTTAATTATTGCTGATTAAAGGAAGCTGACTTTGGTGATTTGTCGTCATAATAATGCAGTTCAATCGCTATAGTATCGGTCACCTTCATCGTTGCATAGGAATACCTTGGCTGACGTCGCTTATCTGTAGGGGAACCAGGGTTTAACACCCATATGCCTCCATGCTGCTCAAGATATGGGATGTGGGAGTGACCGAAGATGATCACATCCACACGTTCATGAGCAAATGTATCCATAGCTTGATCAAGTGTTGTCTTACTGAAACTATGTCCATGTGTTACACCGATTCTGAAAGAGCCTATATCCAACAAGAGTGTCTCGTTAAAATGTTGATGAATATCAGCCCCATCATTGTTACCCGTTACACCTTTAACGGGTGCAATAGCTTCAAGAGCTTTTAAGACCGATACATCTGTCCAGTCCCCTGCATGGAGGATCAAATCCACGCCACGAATACCTTCTATCAGTTGAGCAGGCAGCCCTTTGGAGCGACTAGTTAAATGCGTGTCTGATATAACAGCTATGTTCAATATTCGAACCTCCTTTGATCTCGTTTATGTAAAATGATTGATTTGAAACCCAGTCTAATTTAGATTAGCATTAAGGAAGCAAAACGTACGAATGGAGTGAATCTTAGGTGAGAAGATATAGTCAGATGACCGAAGACGAATTGAAACAAATGATCGCTGAGCTCGAACAGGAATACAAGCAAGCTCTTAAGGACGGCTGGCAGAGTAAAGCTGACGTGATAGCACGCAAGAAGGATATGGCCGCATCGTACCTGCTGGATGCTGAAGCATTCAAGCCCGGATGGTATTCTGTAGAAGGACATAATGAATCCTTTAAGCTTGAATACCTTAATGGTGTTATGGCTTGGGGCACGCTTGGAACCCAAAACGAGGTCAGCTTTCCCATATCCATGCTGCAGCCTAGTCCAGAAAAGCGTTCTAACTAAAGAAATGTTTGAAAAGCAAATAACCCACCGTAATTCCAATAATACCGAATACCGCAGGGAGAGTAGGCGGTGCTGGGATGGGGAGCCTGATCCATGCAAAGATGAAACCGACTACTAAGCCTGTGCCGACAGATGCCAATGATTCTATTAAGAAAGATTTCATATGTAGGAACGCCCCTTTCAGTAGCTGTTTCAATTCAACATAGTATTCGAAAATGAATCAGATTCATGCACTGCATCAAAGCTCGTTCAACCTAACTTATGCATTAGAGGTGATAATCTTGCAGCCCATTCCTGATTATATTCGAACGGGATTAACTGTGTTGTTCATCGGATTTAATCCCAGTATACGAAGCGGGGAAACCGGCTATCACTTTGCCAATCCGAACAATCGATTCTGGACCATTTTAGAGCGATCGGGTTTAACTCCGAATAAACTTAAGCCCGAAGATCATGATCAGATGCTGTCCCTCGGTTACGGGTTAACTAACATTGTAGCACGTCCGACACGCTCCGCAGAAGACATTACGACCGCAGAATATGAAGCTGGACGTGAAATACTAAGACAGAAGCTGGAAACATTTCGCCCCAAAGCAGCTTGTTATGTGGGCAAGGGAGTATACCAGCAGTTCAGCCGCCGAAAAGAGATTCCATGGGGTTTTCAACCTGTATCCGTTGTCAAAGGCGTTCAAGATTTCGTAGCCCCGTCTTCCAGCGGGTTAGTTCGAATGAAAATCGACGATGTTATTGCTATTTACCGTGAACTCGCGGATAAACTTCCTAGACATTCAAGCGATTGAATCATCGTGCTAAAGATGCGGGGAAAGTCCGGGATCTGATTTTCGTTAATTTTACGGTCGAAATTTAAAGTGATATCGTTATCATATCGAGGCTGATTGTTGTGCTTTGCATATGTGAAGCTAAGCCGCTGCACAATCGCCGGTCTTCCTTCCCAAATCCGCGAAAGTTCTGTCTCTATGTGATCACATGTTTTCTCATTTTCAATCGTTGTACAGAAATGAATGGTAAACTCACAACCCGCTTGCTCTAAACCTTCCAGTTCTAAGATTTCTAGTGAAAGATCCTGCAAAGAAGCCGTTAATTGTACTTCCGCGTAAACATTTGGAGACTGCCTTCGCTCGAAACGGATGGAGTACTTTCTAGACATCGTAGATAAATCTACAAGATCCTTACGGTCAGTGATATGAATATCACCGGCTAAATCCATATCGTAGATCGAACCCTCCATTACAGTCTTCAAATTATCAAAAATGGTTGGATCAAACACATTAAACCCATCCTTCTTCAAGTAAAATACTTAGGCACATTAGAATGCGATTACAATAGCGCCCTCGCCCCCGTATGTTCCAATAACTGGACCCATGTTGGATAACAAATACCCCCGAAATTTATACTGCTCCATAAGGTCTTCAGCCATACTTAATGGCTTAGATTCACAATTGCCATGGGAGATGGCAAGCCATTTACTCTCAAATGAGTCCCCCCATTCACCGACCTTGGCTTTGATCCGTTTCACAGCGTTGGCTGATCCGCGCACCTTTTCGACCCCTTCAATTTTACCC
>CAYUSG010000166.1:0-6733 GCA_964447355.1 uncultured Paenibacillaceae bacterium | reverse complement strand
GTTTGGCGCTGTGCATCTGGAAAAATAATCAATTCAAGATATGAAATTTATTCCTCCCTCTGTCTTTTATATTACGGATGAGTCAAATCTCTCAAGTTCGTCCTTGCTATGGCATAGGGACAGGGACTCCCCGCTTTGACACGTTGCACAGCGACTATGCCCAGCCACCAGAAGGAGCTGGCACAAGACCGGATTTCAGTTGGCTTCACCCCGTCAATAAAGCGCAGTGGCTCGTCGCCGGTACGGAAGAAGACATCCGGGTGCTGCTTGCCCCGCTTGAGAATGACGTTTTAGATACCTATGAAGTCAACCCCGAGGTAAGTGCGGTGCGTGTGAACGATAAAACTCTCATGGGCCCATTGAAAACAAGATAGTATTAAACATCACTAAGTAAACTATTTGAAATTCGAAGCAAGAAGGAGTCTCACGGGAGACTCCTTCAAGTATTAGCGCTAAGAATAGCTCTAAAATTGTGTTTATGATCAAAGATTTGCTTTTACATTTTATTCTAAAGGAGCTTTTTTATAGATGCAGAGAATTTCGATGAATTTTTTTATTGTTCAAGGCTTCTATTTTAGCTCAGGTATAGCAGCATCTATACTGTCGCTGCCTGGGGGGTTACCATCTGTTTTTTTTACATCTTTTGGTAGAAGATATAGAACCGTTATAATCATTGTCAATACTAAGATTGCGCTGAGCAATGTTATCGCAATGGTTCTATTTGTAAATTTATTTTTCATATTCACAATAATAGCAGAGTAGAGATCCTACGCCCAATTATCGTAATCGTCTGTTTGCCTGGCTATCCTGCCATTTTTCTATCCTTTTATTTTTCGCTTTTTCCCACGCCTCCGTTCTTATTTCTGAAACTCCGTTAGTTTGCTCTCGACCGTTACTTTTTCTATTGTTTCTTTTAGCCTTGCCTTCCGCACCCTGAGCTAACGCTGTAAAATTATTAAGATGAATAAATCCACCCATCCCAGCTTGTACCCCATTCCAGTCATCGAAGTCACTAGATCCGTTATTCCCACTGGAATAATCGAGGTCCTCGAGGCCTTCTTGCGCTGGTTTTGTATATTTATAGTTCATTACACTTAAATAGTTATCGTCAGCGCTACTGTCGATGTCATCAAAAGTACAATCTTCACTATGCTCTTCATACACCCTGTCATCACTTAGGCAAAGAAGATGTCCTATCTCATGCGCTAGTAAGCCTGCCTTTGCTCTGTCCTCGGTATACTCATACGAATCAAAATATCCTGAGTTTTCAGAAGCTATAATCGAATCATCACCTAGCACTTCTGCGACCCCGCCGACGTATGTGCCAGGATTTGCCTCAGCTTGAAGGTCTCTTATCTCATCTACGCCGTAGAGTATGTATCTCCACACACCCTCTCTGTAGAAATCATCAAAGTGAGCACGTAATGTGTATGATGGTATACCAGTAGCGTAAGAACTTCCACCGTACTTGTAGTCGTGCAGGTCTAACTCTCCTGATGCCCCATAGATACTAACTGATGGTGAATAATAATCCACAGCTTCCCCGCCGCCGTATTCTCCCGTGTCAAAATGTACGTTTATACCTTTGCTGTCAAACATAGCCTCTACTAACCCAAGCTGTGTACTGCTTGGCTTGAAAGGAGCGTCCACACCGTTTTCCATCCAGTCTACCTCTATGAATAAATCTTTTTCTAGAGGGTCTGGATGTGCACATAAGAAAGGACTGCTCTGATCACAATAGGTCATCCCGTAATAGGCATTGTATGTTATAGACTCATCAAGATCACTAAGCCCATCTCCGTCAGTATCTTCTTTGAGAATAGAAGTACCTTGTGAGTTTTCCTGCGAACCAGTTAGTCCGTCACCGTCAATGTCCATAGATAACCCGTTCGGTATATCAGTGCCCTCATAGTCCGGTGGGTTCGTGAAATTGTTAAAGGTCGAAATGTAGGGCTGGATAACACTCATGCTCATATTCCAGGACTTATCGATATCTTCATGCGCAACCGCAATAGAATAAGAACTCGTATAGCCAGAACAGGACCAGGCTGGGCTACTGCTACTATCGTAGGATAGATAGTATCGCATATGAGTTGCCCCTCCAGTAGGAGAAAACATCAGGCTTTTGGAGCTATTGTAAGGTGTATCACTCTCACTCCAGCTACCCGTAAAATCACCAGAGGTGTTGTTTTGCCATACGAAGGTAGGGTGTCGCTCTGTCTCGCCAACATTATTTTGCTGAAGGATAGCGAAATTAGTCCCTCTCTCAACCGCGTCTAAGAAGCTATTTACAGCAGTGGTAGGACAATATTCTGTAAAATATTGCATGAAATCTGCATCAGGTAGTGACTGGTATGCAGGATTATTCCACGAAAAACCTGCATCTAATGCAGTAACTGGCTTCACTAGATCATCATATGATGAAACTGCATATGCCGAACTAAAAAATAACCCGGGCAAGCCGGTAGTTAATAACGCATACAGTGACACAATGAATAATTTTCTTTTACTTGTTCTCCCCATTCTCTCCACCTCCTTATTTATTGTGCCTTCATCATAGCTGCGAACAATTAATAAAGAAAGTCTAGAAAAGAAAGTTCTTGCATTGCTACTCTTAATCTGTTAGCCATTTAATGATTTTGCGGGATAACAAATTTCGGCTATTAATTCTGGTATAAAGTTACCAATTACGTTGTGCATACTACAATGACCGTATCAAGAGAATTATTAAACTTCAAAATCAAAGTATTATTTTGACTTTGGCTAAAGCCTGTGAACTGAATAACATTTGCATGTGCTTATCTCTCCTCAGACTCGGCTGGCTTTGGAAGATATCCTAAGTCAACTAAGTACTTCAAGATTTTCTGGTTAAAAAAGCTCTTCCTCCCTCTGTCATTTCATTATATGGATGAGCCTAAGCCATTCGGTTTGTAAGAAGGAGATTGCAGAAACCATCAGCTGGAGCGAGAAACATGAGTTCGCAGAGTCTTTTTATAGCCTGTTACGGAATCGCAATTAACTACTAGCTTCGAGAAGGTCGTTTTTGAAGCTGTGTCCATTCAGGAGTGTTGTGTTCGACAATTCTTATGTATCTCAGGTTTGCGTTCAGCATATAGACGGCAAACGGTGAGAAGACTATCGATAAAACGTAAAACATCATTATCGCATTGCCAAATACACCTACGGAATTTCCTTCGGCGTCAGTTATCGCGTTTTCTATACTGGCTTGTATTAGAATCGCGTCAATAACTACAATAATAAAAATTCCAATAACAGCGGCGATAGCCATCCCAGTGAACAAGAAAAGACCGATTCTCAGTTGGCTTGGCTCAACGAAGGTATCTTTGGGACGACGTACTTTGATCTTTCGTATGTCTACGAAGATGACCGACCCGAACCAGACGACAAACGCCGCGATGGTTCCGATAGCTAGTCCAATTCCTTCATGAGTAATCGGTTTGCCACTCAATATGAACTTTATAAGGAAGAAGGATAGTAAGAGAAAAAACATTAGTATATTTTCTCTTCTTGTTTCCCACTTTGTACGTAGCCAAGATTTCATATATCACCTTTATCAAACTACAGAATTTTCAGTTCTAAAATAATTTACATCTTTTGAACGAACCGGAATGTACCCACAAACTCATCAAAATCTGCCTTCGATGTTCCTACTGTTCCGATCATGTACAGCTTTTGTTCCTTCACAAATAGCGTCATATACCCATCAAACGTCCGTCCGTTAAGCGGTGCGGTGTAATGGGCGTCAATCGATTCATGCCCTAGAAAAGTGGAGTAGCTGCTGCTGACGAGCTGAGCGTCTTCGATATTTTGTACCAAGCCGTTAATACCGCCTTCTAAAGCACGCTTACCGTCGATTTGCATCCCGGTGAAATCTTCCACCCCAGCAAGGTATTCACCTGATCCATCAGGTGAGTTCTTGAAATACATTGTATAGGGTATAGTGTTGCCATTTATCTCAAGGTTCTTATCCTCAACCGCTGGAAAGCCCGGGAACTTCAGTTTAAATCCGTGCTCTACTGAAGCAAATTCTTTCATTTCGGTGCGGGTGGCCAGAAGGGAATCTTTATAGTCCACACCGCCCGATGGCCCGAACAATATAAACGCACCAGCGATGATTACCCCGAGTACGGCTGCAACTAATACTGCTACTACGCTGACTGGCGTTAAAGGCTTTGAATCGCGGGTTATGTCGTTCACTCCTACTCCTTGCTTAGATATTTTACTATCGGCAATACGACGTTTATGTTTATCGTATACTTCTGGCACGGAGACTCACCCATACCTCTTGAAATGAAGTATCTAACATTTTAGCTCAATTTGCAATCATAAGCATCTTGTGGGACAAGATACGATACCTTGGCAGGGTTGGCTACGTAGGAATTAGTTCATACTGGAGCAATCGACAGATTGATACATTTTAGTTCCTCATCCCCCATATCTTCTCATTATACGGTTGAGTCAATATCACAATGGCGTTCATATATGTTAATGAGCTCCAGGTGCCGGAAGTATATTATGGTCTCGTCGAGTTTACTCTTCTTATCGCATATACTGGATAGGGATACTTCGGACATTGCGAATTAGTTGTAGTATGCTAGCAAATAGACTAATGGCCAGAATTGAGCCAGCTATAAAAAGCAGAGATATCAGTTTGATATGAAAAAGGCTAAAACGCGGCGTACTATCCACGATGCCGAACGCCGTAGCGGCAGTATCGCTCAGAATTTGTCCGTAGAAATAATCACTTGCTAACGCCGCCATGATACCCAGTGAAAGTGACACGAAGACGATCCATAGTGCAACAAGCAAGACATACGTTAGGTATATGGCGGTTACATCTCTCCGCTTCGCACCCATCGCCCGATATATGGCAGTTTCCTTGCGATTCTCTGTCATTATGCGCGATACAGTAAACCAAAATATTACTGTCGCAAGGCCTATCACTGCCGGAAATGCAACTCTGGCAATTCTGTTCAATAGCCCGCCTATTTCATCAAGAATTAGGTAGTTTGATCCGTAGGTACTAGCAAAAAATTGCTTAGAGCAGTTTGTTTCGGAGCTTGGGCATGTTTCGTTATCAAGGAATGCGCGCGCATCATCGACCGTTTTAAACTCAAGTACTCGCGGGACAAAGTCATCGCTGGCTTGTTGCGCAGGGGTCACTGTCGCCGTCTGTAGGTCGTCGATTTTTAATTCATCCGGAAGCGACTCATACATCTGTAATGGAATGTCCAGTGTAGCTGATTCATCCTGTGAAACTAGTAGACTTTTGATGTATTCGTCGACGCCGTTAGTGTGATTTAAATAGGGCTGCGCATACTTGATACCAACAATCTGGAAAGTTAACAATCTATGTTTTGGTGCAATATACGTACCGAGCTTCTTTTGAGTCTCCTCCATTTGATCGTCAGCGTGCTTTTCGGCCACGCTACGTGTATCTTCACCAACGGTTATTTCACCACAGGGTTCCGCTGGATTGTTGTAAATGAGAGATGGTTTCTGGTACCCTTCGGTGTTCTCGTTGTTTTTTATGTCGGCATAGTCACGTTGAATTTTTTCTAGAAGAGCTAGTTCTGCTGAGTTGCGGAAGCAGACGCTATACGTATAGCCATTGAAGCTCTCTTGGACTTTCTGAAGCCAGACACGTTTTTCGCTGGCTGCCTCTGGCTCTTCACCGACACCTACATCTTTACCAAATAAGGCCGCAGCTTCCTGTGCAGAAACGATTACAGGAATGCCCATAAGATTTGCGCCGTCATTGAGTAAGTAGCGTCCAAGAAGTCTCTGGTCGGTGAAGCTGTACAATCCATTATGGATGGCATATGTGTAATATCCGTATGTTGTAGAGTCTCCACCCTTTATCTCGGAATCGCTGAAATCTTCTTTGCCATCTTGAACGAGGCGTAGACCAGGCAATGTGGGTAGTGATCCTTGCTTATTAACGATATAGTACCCTTCGGCGCGGTATTTGGCGCCAAGCTTTTTGAGATCACCTAGCTTATTAGTAGCTGTTTTTGAGTATTCCTCAAACTTCCGTGTTCTCATTGCCTCAATGACTGGTGACGCCCAATTTACAATGACTCTTTGCTCCTCAGGCAGAGCTTCAGACGCCCAGGCCGAAGGAGTTAAGGAGGGGATTTCAGATGTTTCCTCGTAATCTAAACCATATGACTCATATTTTTTTCGTAAATCTCCATAGTACTGCTCTTCAAAATTTTTAATTTCGCGAATTGTTTCTAGCGATGGCGGATTTGTAAAGCCTACCTTTTCGTGAGGTATGTATGGAGATACTTTCGCTAGGTAGCGGTCATTGCCTGCTTTCTTTATGAATTCTGAGGCACTCTTCTCTGCTCCAGCAAAAACAATGACCAGCGCTAGTGACGCGCCAAATAGGAGACTCGCCACGATTACAGAGGTAATAAGCATACCACGCCTTGAACGTAGCTTCGTCCGTGCAAGTTTAAGAGTATACGATGGTCGAATCATGCAAGGGCTCCATCTTCTAGAGTTATGATACGATCAGCTTGACGGGCGATAGTCATATTATGCGTTACGACTATAATAGTTGTACCAAACATGTCTCTGATGGTTCTAAAGAGGTCAATGATAGATTGGCTACTGGTTGAGTCAAGGTTCCCGGTCGGTTCGTCCGCCAGGATGATACGAGGATTATTTACTAGCGCACGTGCAATGGCTGCACGTTGAATCTGTC
>CAYUSG010000165.1:0-7180 GCA_964447355.1 uncultured Paenibacillaceae bacterium | reverse complement strand
TACTAAAGAATCATCTTGCCTGACCAAAGTACCCGTGTTCGGTCAATTATCACATGAGAAGATGGATGCCATACAAACCGTAATACTGATCAAGACATTCCAAAAAGGTGACTATATTTTCAGGGAGGGCGCTGCTTCTGATTATCTGTATGTGGTTCATCAGGGGATTGTTAAAATCTCAAAATGTGCCGTTAACGGAAAGGAGCAAATTATACGCTTTCTGTTCCAAGGGGATTTCTTCGGGCAATTTGCCTTACTGCACCAAAAAGCACATTATGCCAATGCCGAGGTACTTGATCAAGTAGCCGTTTGTATGATTCACAGACAAGATTTTCTTAACCTTCTCGAAGGTAACGCGCAAATTGCTTATCAATTTACACTCGCAATTACAGAATTACTCCATCAAGCGGATGAGTGGTCAGGCACCATCAGTCTATTAGAAGCCAAGCAGCGATTAGCGCGAGCGCTGCTCTTGTTCCAAAAACAATACCATATGCAATCTGAATTTGACCTGCCAATTCCCAAGAAAGAATTAGCGGCCTTGATTGGAACAACCCCTGAGACGTTAAGCCGAAACCTCTCCTCCCTCGTTCAATTAGGTGTGATTAAGCTTGGTCATAAACGAATACGTATCATAAATGATGAATATTTAACTCATTTAGCTCAATAGCCGATTCATGTGATGGTGTTAGAGGATAAACAACAGAATTACCAGTACCAACATAAACACCTCAATAAGCGCCAAGCTTCCGAAAATCAGCCAAATAATAAAACGAGGCGCGAGGAAGGTGCCATTATTGATCGTATGTCTTTTCTTCAAATAATCGAGCGATGCGCAAGTCAGTATAAGGGCGCCCAATAATACAGAACTGATCCCAACCATAGCAGCGATGTTATGCCCCATCTGTTCGAATTCGTCGGTACGAAATACAACCCCCGCGGCAAGGAAGCCTAATCCCACCACTGCAATTGCTGTCCTCACCCAGGCAAGGAAGGTCCGTTCATTTGCTAAGTGCTGTTGAATATAGCGTGAATCTGTTGTTGTTATTGCTTGCTCTTTCTTCATCATGATCTCCCAGTCTATAATGGAATCTGTGGCTATACATCACTAGATTGCCCAAAATCAAAAGAAAAGATAGTTCAACTTGAGAGGAAGATGTCAATGAGAAAAGTGATCGTTTATAACAGCATAAGCGTGGATGGTTATTTCAGCGGACCCCATAACGAATGCCATTGGCTGATGCATGATCCCGATGTTAGTCTTACTGCACATGAATGGATGAATCCTGACACTATTCTATTCGGCAGACATACATATCAATTGTTTGAAAGCTATTGGCCACACATTTTGAAAGAGCCTGATGGTTCAGAATTCACTCGTAAAATGGCAGAATTATTAAGCAATATGAGAAAGATAGTGTTCTCCACTACATTACACGAGGTTTCATGGGACAATACGATACTCAGACACGGTGGTCTTATTGACGAAGTACAGCGAATGAAAACGGAAATCGGTAAAGATATAATCATTATCGGAAGCGGCACCCTTATACATCAACTAGCAGAAGCGGATCTCGTAGATGAATATGTGCTTGGTCTCACACCGTTAGTTCTCGGCGCTGGTAAACCATTGATCCGACATAAGGTAAGGTTAAAGCTTCAAGCATGCAGAACTTTCCCATCAGGTATCGTATTGCTGCATTATTCGAATCAACCGTTTAATCATTTAGAAGATACGTTATAGCATTCAAAGGATTAAACGGCTTCATTTTAGTTTAAACTTCCTCACAGGTTAAAGCCGCATGAGCTTGCCCAGCTTTTTTACGAGCTTCTTCAACTGTCACTGCAGTAGATAAAGCTACTGCCATCCGCCGACCTGGCTTCGTGTCAGGCTTGCCAAAAATTCTTACCTGAGTATCTGGCACAGCTAACGCTTGTTCTATACCATTAATACGGTAGTCCTTCAGCTCAGTATCAGCTTTCAGCGGTCTGCTGGCTCCCGGTGATAACAGTTCAATTTGAGGGAGCGGATATCTAAGGATAGCCCGGGCATGAATCGCGAATTCGGACAAGTTCTGAGTCATTAATGTAACTAATCCCGTGTCATGAGGTCTAGGGGATACTTCGCTAAAATAAACTTTATCTTTGGCAAGAAATAACTCTACGCCGAATATCCCATATCCGCCAAGTTCATCTGTAATCGTCTTGGCTATATGCTTGGACTCACGTAACTGCTCTTCAGTCATTGCATGCGGCTGCCACGACTCAATGTAGTCTCCATCTTCTTGAAGGTGTCCAATCGGAGCGCAGAATTGCGTACCATCCACAGAACGCACAGTGAGCAAAGTGATTTCAGATTCAAACGGGATAAACTGTTCAATGATGACACGAGTGTTCTGTACTCGCCCTGCCTCCATCGCCACATTCCAGCACAGCTCTATATCCTCCTCACCGCGGCAAATACTTTGCCCTTTCCCTGATGAACTCATCAACGGTTTGACCACACACGGATAACCCATGTTCTTCACGCCTGCTTCGAAAGCTTCATAGGTGTCAGCGAACGTATATGCCGCAGTCGGCAATCCAAGCTTCTCTGCGGCTAAACGGCGGATTCCTTCACGATCCATCGTAAGCTTAGCGGCACGAGCAGTAGGGATAACACGAAATCCTTCTTCTTCCAGCTTTACAAGCTCTGATGTAGCCAACGCTTCTATTTCTGGCACGATCACATCAGGTTTTTCCCGCTCGATCACGGCCCTTAATGCCTGCGCGTCTAACATATTAATGACATAATGTCGATGTGCTACCTGCATGGCAGGTGCACCTTCATAACGATCTACTGCAATCGTCTCCACGCCAAGCCGTTGAGCTTCAATGATCACTTCCTTCCCCAATTCTCCTGAACCTAATAAGAGCATTTTCTTAGTTTTTAACATCATTCGTCGCCTCCCGTGTTTAATTTAAGTGCCATAACAGAAAAAGGTAAGGACCTCTTAGAAAGTCCTTACCTTTGCCCAGGCGTACGGCGCTTATATGAATGTGCTCCCTCATGGTTCCCCATGTTCCGCCAGTTACACATCAAGCTAATCGTTAGTTGACTAAATTATACTGAATATCCTGTTCTATTGCAATAAATGACGAAGTTATTGTGTCGGCAGTATTGTCGGTTTCTCTTTGAACCATTTGGAGTAAACCCGCTCGTAAGTGCCATTCTTACCTAATTTCTCTAAAGCAGCATTAATTCGGCCTGTGTATTTGCTTTGTTTTTGCAGAGCAAAGGCATACGATTCTTTCGTTAAATTCTGGCTAATAATTTTTACATCGCCCTGACCATCCGTTGCCGCGAAGTGATCAGCGTGTTCTTTATCGAAGATCACAACATCAACATCCCCCTCTGTTAATGCCGTGTATGCTTCTTTAATGGTCGGGTAGGCAAGGATTTGTTTGATATCTTTTATTTTCTGCGCATAGTCATACGTACTTGAACCGATCTTGGTTGCGATCACCTTATCTTTTAAATCCGAGATATTCCGAATGTCATCATTATCCGATTGAACCATCATCACTAACGTTGAATGATAGTATGGAATCGTGAAATCCACCATTTTCTTGCGGCTTCCTTTTATGGTCAATCCCGCAAGTGCCACATCTATTTCACCTTTACTAAGCGCTGATAACAGTTGACCTTGCTCCATTTCCACAAATTCGTACTCCAGCTTCTCCTCATGTGCAACTGCTTGCCACAATTCAACTTCGAATCCCTTCTCTTGACCTAGATCTACATAAGCAAAAGGCTGAAACGAAGATTCAACGCCCACTTTCAATGGCTCCTGATTGCCGCAAGCGACCGCAATGAGCATACACAAGCCAAATACTAGCCATCGTCTGATCAAAGGTGTCTCTCTCCTTTTAAACATAATCTATTGAGATTTAATGTCACCTTTTGACAGCTTATTTATACAAATGTCGTCGCTAAATTGAACCAGATAACTCGGATAAATCTTCAGAAGAAGATGCCACCTGATTGACGGCATTTGAAACTTCACTCAACGTCATCGAAAAGGCTTCAAGCTCCGTCAAAATTCTAACATTTTGATCTTTGATCTTCTCCGCTTCTATAACAACCTGATTAAATGTATGATTTGTGTGATCCGCTTGTTCGTAAATATTACGTGTGTGGGCGATAAATGCGGGAAGCTCCTCAGTCATAAGATTAATTTGTTGATGTGTGTGTTGGATCAAATCCGTTACACTAAGCACCGATTGTTTCGTTTGTTCTGCCAATTTCCTGACTTCCCTGGCCACAACAGCAAATCCAGCCCCATGCTGACCCGCCCTAGCCGCTTCAATGGCAGCATTCAACGCGAGCAAATTGGTTTGATCGGATACACTTTTTACAATATTAACGATATGTCCGATTTGCTCTGCTGTATCTGTCAGCGCATTCATTTCGTCCGTAAACGCTTCCACAAATTTCCTCATTTCGGACAACAACTGTAATTGCTGATCTAATCTCACTTTACCTTCATTTGATTGCTGTGCGATATCGCTGGTGGAGCTTGAGATTTCCTTAGAAAAATCAAGCATTTCAAGAGATTGAGCAGTTAATTCCTGCAAGGAAGCACTCGTTTGTTCTGTAATAGCTGCAAGGTCTTGAGCTTTCACCTGCAAGGCGCCTAGTATTCGATCCTTCTCTGCCTTCTGTTTATTGCGTTGTCTGTCGTATTCTGCTTCATAAGCTTCCATCACGATTTGCTGTTCTAAATTTAATATCTTAGTTACCGCTGCAATGGTCGGCAGCATATCAAATGAGGTTGGAATAATAGCCAGTATGGATAACAGTAAGTCTTGAAAAGCACACAAATACCATTTTGGCTGTAAACCAATTCTCTGGTGAATAACGGCGATCTTCAATCGTTTTGCGATAAAATCGTGATCAATCCGACCTGCAAACATTTCTACTATATGCGTTGACAGCGTTTTCTTTAAACGTTCGACATGACTATGGCTATTAATAATACCAACCAATGAAGCTTCCTTGGAAATATTATCGTAAAATCGAGTAATGATTGTTTCAATATGAGCTTCGAGATACGGCTGGAGATTGTATAAAAGAACTAGATCCGTTTTCGAAAAACTTATCATTTGGACTTGCTTTGCATAGTCAGAGGATGGGTCTAGAAAAATGCCAATGTGATTTGGAACTACTAACGCGCCTTGTTCTTGCTTCTCTTTCTGACCAAAATTAAATTTCATAAATCTGCCTCCCATACGTGTATGCTTCATATGATGCCCTGCTTTCCCTTGTATGCAAACTATTATACCGTAAAATGGAGACTATGCCTGCAATATTTTTAATAGAAAGAAGAACAAAATCATCCTGCGGGTGAATAAAACACTAAACCCATACCATAGTGGTTGGGAGTGAGATGGGTATGGCCTGCGCCTGCTGTTGAAATGGTGTTCTTTTTATTAGACCTTGCGGTAACAACACCATTTCAAAGGCAGGACGTAAACTCTCCGGCTCATACCCATGCTCCCTCTTAGTTACTTAGTGCTTGCCTGTTATTTGCTATTCTTTCTCTTCATTGTTCCATTGCATTCTGGACAGACCATTTCTACTTCTTCTCCAGATTTTAGGTCATATGAAAACTCGCCTACAATGAACTCTGGAACAGGATCAACGCATCCACATTCCATACATTCGAAATCAATAAACACCTCGGGTTCATTTAACCCTAGAAAGTCTTCCAACATCTCATCCTGCTCTTTTTTGAGCTTTTCGTCGTCTTTCATACGATTGCATTCCCCACTTCTTTTCAAGTTCTCGCTCTCGTTCCTCATCATAGTAATATATTCGTCCATAATCTGCATGCCAAATAACCACCAGCACCATCCGCTGTTTACAACAAGGACATTGAATGGGATCTCGATCGTACGTCTCAATCATTCGTTCACGATAGGTTTTCTTTCTCTTCGCCACAACTGGAAATGTCATTTCCACTTGCTGGTGTACCATGTATCTCCATAAGTTCACAATCTTCTGGGATTCTTTGTTTTTACTCCGACTGTATAAGCCGTATCGTCCTACCATCCGAAAATGCTTGGGCGGAATATGCTGGACCAGATCATATATAAACTGCATCACTGGTGAGACCACGTCCACTCGTTTCCCCGTCTGATGATCCTCATACCAATAATGAACCTTATCGTAGCTATATTTTACAATTCGGTATTCTGCGATCGCTGGTCGTGCTAAATACCTCCCGATATACTTTGCCGCCCCTCTTGCATCCTTCATGCGCTGCTCCGCATTCACATAAAACCCATACTTATACCGTTTATATAATTGATCAACTAATGCTTTGACCTTCGCATTTTTCGGGAACCATTTCAGCATCAAGTCCATCAAGAGCTTTTGCCACGACTTTCTCAAATAAGCAAATGAAATATATTCTACAGCTTTCCATTGCTTCGTATTGTCCAGTGCTCCTTCTGTCACAAGGGTGTGAATATGAGGGTTGAACTTGAGGTCTCTTCCAAATGTGTGTATTACCGTGATGACCCCTACTTCATAAGCTTTACTTTTATTTTTTCGACGATAGTAATACTGAATGACCTTCGCTACTTCCTTACTAAGGTCATTCAGTTTCTTCCGATCCCTAAAGAAGTACTTCCTCAACTCTTTTGGTACCGTAAACACCATATGACGGTGAGGAACATTTAAAATTCGCTCCTGCTGCTTCTGTGCCCAGTCATCTGTATATTTCTTCCCACATCCATGACAGAACCTACTTTTGCACGTAAAACACACAATAACTGGTTCTGGGTCACCTTCTCTACAACCCAGACATTCATAGCGCGCATATCCCATGTCTTTGGTTCCACAGCGTATTGCTTTTCTTACAGATTCTACGATTGATTTACGCAAGTCTTCAGGAAACGAATTGGAATGCATCTCCCAGAAACCATGGAAATGATCTTTAAGGATTTGTTTTACTACCCCTCGTTTTTTCCACGCTTCTCGTTGATCTCTCATACCTATCGCCTCCCTTACTTCATACATTGACTTATCCACAGTTTTTATTGATGCATAATTTCCTAAACAATGATAAAAGCCCGATCGAAGCAATGCTCCAATCAGGCTGTATATACTATTATTGTTTTGAGTTTATATGGT
>CAYUSG010000164.1:0-7253 GCA_964447355.1 uncultured Paenibacillaceae bacterium | reverse complement strand
CTCTAATCCTTGCATCTATTGTTCATATCTCATCATTTACTCATGCCAAAAAGGCCCTCCTAGTCATTCAGGACAGCCGGTTACAACAGACAAAAAGCTGCCCCCGCGCCTTAATGGCATAAGAGACAGCTTCCATGTTTCTAATTATCGTTTGAATTCAAATAGTGAAGGATGTCATCAAATCGTTTTATGCGAATATCACAGCCCGCCAGCTCGTCCGTGGATGAGAACCCGGCATAATCACAACCGACCGTTACTAATTGATTGCAGCGCCCCGCTTCAATGTCTGAGGAGCGATCCCCGACCATCCAGGCCGACTTAACTTTAAAATGATCCAGCAACATTCTGACCAGATCAACCTTCGATGCAGTCTGAAATTCACCTGCGCTGTACAAACCCTCGAACAATCCGTCAATACCGGTTGCTTTTGCGACTTCCTTCACATAGGCTTCCAGACCATTACTCGCAACGAACAATCTAATCCCTTGTTCCTTGAGCTGCTTCAGCACTTCAGGCACTCCCTCATACAGCTCTCCTTTACCGCTTTTTAGTTCATCTACTTCATAGACGATAAAGCATTCGTTGGCCCGATCCACGGCCGCCTCTGAAGCATCCGGCATGACCTCCCGCCAAATGTCATCCATCACCATGCCAAGGCATTGCACCATTCTATCCACTGGTGGAATTGCTTGATGATACAAGCCTTCAGCCTTTAGAGTTTCAAACGTACGACGGAACGCAGACATTAAGATCGTCTCAGTCTTGAATAACGTTCCATCCATATCAAAAATCATAGCTTCAGGTTTCGCAAACTTTCGCTCCATCTCATCCATCTCCTCCATCTCATCTTAGCTTCCATATTAGCTTAATCGTTTAATCGCCTTGTAGAATCCCGCAATACAATTTCTGGTTTATGTACGATATCTTGAGCTTGCCATTGATGCCTTCTCTCAATCATCTGAATAAGCATTTCGGCGGCTTGCGTCCCCATATTCTCCTTAGGGTGCTCTAACGTTGTTAGTTTTACCTCTGCCGCTGTAGCTAACGATGAATCGTCAAAGCCAATGACAGACAAGTCTTGCGGCACATTGAGTTTTGCCAGCCTCGCTGCTTCGATCAGATGCAGAGCCAATTGATCATTGTAACATACGAATGCTGTCGGCCTATGCTCCTCGCCTCGAAGCATGGACAGCGCAAGCTGAAACGGCTTAGTGTCCTTCTCTTCGGTTGTATAATGGACAACCGCATCAGGGTGCAGCGGCACGCGATACTTCTGGTGGGCCCTAATAAACCCTTTTAAGCGATTCACGCCCTGCATATCATCTGTCTTAAAAAAACCTACCATTTGCGTGTGGCCAAGCTGTATTAAATGCTCAGCTGCCTTAAAGCCGCCTTCCTCATCGTCAACCTTGATGACAGGGCAATGGACTTCATGGTAGCGTTCATTGATCATCACAAAAGGGGTTTGTTGATAGGTTAAAGTCAGATAATAATCCAAATTCGTGTTGCCCAGCGCACTTTTGGTTGGTTCTATAATTAAGCCGTCAATGGGCTGATGCATCATCATGTTTAAGCTTTCGCTTTCTTTCGCTTTATCATTATCAGTACTGGATAACATTAATCGATATCCCTTGCTTCTTAACAGCGCCTCTGCCCCGCGGACAATATGCGGAAAGATATAATCCGAAATGTAAGTGGTAAGCATCCCGACCGTCCGAATGTCTTGAATTTCCCGGGGCCTTGGTTCAGAAACGAAGGTTCCTTTTCCTTGAACACGATAAAGCCACCCTTCATTTTCCAGTTCCCCTAAGGCCTGTCTAACCGTCTGTCTGCTAAGCTGAAATTGACTGGCGATATCGTTCTCAGAGGGCATCTGGTCCTCTGCCTTCAGACGGCCTGAATGAATCCACGAGAGAATTTCTTGCTTCAACTGAAGATATTTAGGGATTGCTTTATCTTTCATGGTTCACCTCTTAAAGCGATTCAACTTGTACGTACAAGTATTAATTCGTGTATCATGGAAATAAGACCATTGTAACAAAATGTACGCAAAATTAACAATCGAAAGGAGCGTCACTTTCCATTGAAAGCAAACGCTCCTCTATGCGCCGGTCCCTTGTATTAAGTTATTCTAGGCGCGCTGCGTCTTGGCAGATTCTTTGACGGGTATACCAAAGTTCGGTGTACCGTCTTCGTTCCATGTAAATGACTGGGCTCGCGCATGACGGTTTGGATCGTACAACGGATTGCCTTCAATATCCTTGTATGGCCGTGCATGATACACTATGACATCCTGGCCATCCTCTTCGGTGAAGCTGTTATGTCCAGGACCATATTGGCCTGTTGCCTCGCTGCTCTCGAATACAGGCTTATCGGATTTGCTCCATGATGCAGGGTCCATCAGATCACTGTCCTCCGCAGCCTTCAGCAAGCCCATACAATAATGATGGTCTGTTGCACTAGCCGAGAAAGCAATGAAGATGTTGCCATTGCGTTTTAACACCGCGGCACCTTCGTTGACCCAGAAGCCAATCTGCTCCCATGGGTACTCTGGCGTCGAAATCATGACCTCATGACCTTCAATCGTCCATGGATTAACCATTTTATCTATATAAAGGTTAGAGATATTATTGCGTTTCTCCGCCCAAATCGAATAGCGCTGGCCGCGGTCTTCGAAGGTGGTCATGTCCAACGAGAAATCTGTGAATGCCTCTGAAGACTCGTTCGCCTTCTTCATTATTCCTTTCTCAATCCATGCATCCTTAAGCGGATCAGCTCCGGTGCATTCAAGCACAAAGGGGCGAATCTTCCATACATCATCCCGCTCCCCAGCCGCAAAATAAATGTACCATTTCCCATTAATATAATGAATTTCTGGAGCCCAAATATGCTGAGACATCTCTCCTGATTCATGGTATCTCCACACTACAACCTCTTCAGCTTCACCCAATCCTTGTAGGGTTGAAGCTCTTCTAATGATGATTCGATCATATTCAGGCACAGAAGCTGTGAAATAATAGTAACCGTCTGTATGCTTATACACCCACGGATCAGCCCGTTGCTCCACGATCGGATTCATATATTGTACAGACATCTCAACTCAACCTTCCTTTTATGTGATAATCTTATGTGTCTCTTGCCGATTCCTTTGGTATTTTTGCCCTTAACCTTTCCTGGCTCCTAGACGAATAACATTCCAAGAATGCTTGGACAGCTCGGCCTGCACCCTCCCATCTTGAATCACCGCATTTCCGCGGTTATGAGGGGTTACAGCTTCTTGTTCGGCTGTGTTCACAGCTTTCAGGTCATCATGTTCTAAGACAATATGTTCAAGCACCTGATAGTTCTCGAAGCTGCGAACATCGCATTCCAATTGCAGGCTGTCTTCCAAGCTTCGGTTCACGGTGAACACCGTTAATTCCTCATTGTCTGGATTGAACACTGCAATCGTATCCAAGTAAGGCACATCCGTAAATTCCTTCGAATCATATTTCGGCGAGGATACAACCGGTTGAAGCGCAATCCCTCTGCCATATACTGAAGCATGAAGATAAGGATAGAAGATCGTTTGCTTCCAAGATCCCCCGCCATTATGTGTCATGATAGGCGCGATCACATTAACCAACTGTGCCATACAAGCCATTTTCACACGATCGGAATGCCTTAATAACGTAATTAACATACTTCCCACTAATAAGGCATCCTCGAAATTATATATGTCCTCCAGCTGAGGCGGCGCGATAGACCATGGTTCAATTTGCTTGTCAGCCTCATTGGAATGGAACCAGACATTCCATTCATCAAAGCTCAGATACATCGTCTTCTTGCTGCGTTTCTTCGCTTTAATATAATCACAAGTCGAGATGATCGTTTTAATAAAATGGTCCATATCCATCGAATAGGCCAAATAACTTGCGGTATCATTGTTTCGATTGCCGTAATATTGATGTAGGGATACAAAATCAGCAAATTCATAAGTATGATCCAAGCTGGTAGCTTCCCATTGCGGGAATGTAGGCATCGCAGTATTCGAGCTGCCGCAGGATACAAGCTGGATCGTCGGGTCCACCAGCTTCATGACTTTAGCTGTTTCCGCAGCTATCCGCCCGTATTCTTCAGCTGTTTTCTGACCAATTTGCCATGGACCGTCCATTTCGTTGCCCAAACACCACGTTTTTATGTTATGAGGCGCTTTATAGCCGTGCTTCTTCCTAAGATCACTATAATAAGTACCGCCCGGATGGTTGCAGTACTCTAGAAGATTGCGAGCAGCATCCATGCCTCTAGTTCCCAGATTAATTGCCATCATGACTTCTGAATTAACTTTCTTCGCCCAATCCACAAACTCATTCGTACCTACTTCATTGGTTTCAATCGTTCTCCATGCCAGTTCAAGGCGTCTTGGACGGTCTTCTTTCGGACCAACCCCGTCCTCCCAGTTATAACCGGATACCATATTGCCGCCCGGATAACGAACGATAGGGACTTTTAATTGTTTGACAAGCTCCATGACATCTTTTCTAAATCCTTGCTCATCAGCTAATGGATGTTCCGGTTCATAAATTCCGCCATACACCGCACGCCCCAAATGTTCTATAAATGAACCGTAAATCCTTGAATCAATATCTGAAATAGTAAAATCCTTATCTACAATCATTCTTGCATTCAGTGTATTAGACATCATTTCACCCGTTTTCTATCAGATTGTGTAATGTAGTTAACCAAAGTGATATCAACTATGTGTTAGCTTTCACAGCAAGCAGTAAATTGATGCGCCTAACCTTTTACACCGCCTGCAGTCATACCTTCAATAAAGTACTTTTGGAAGAATATATAGAAAACCAGAATAGGAATAATCGCAAGTACGGAACCCGCTATCAATATGTTGTAGTTATTCCCGTAAGGCGTTAAGGTCGTAAATAACCCGATCGGTAACGTCAATTTCTCGTTGGATCTTAACACAATTAAAGGCCACAAGAAGTTATTCCAGCTGAATAATGCTTGAAGAATAGCCATAGAAGAGAAGGCCGGCGCCATAAGCGGCATCATAATGCGAAAATACATTCCTATTTCGGTACATCCATCCACTCGTGCAGCATCTAAGAAATCGCGGGGCAAACCGCCGGCATACTGCCTGAAGAAGAAAACAGGCAGCGGTGCTACGATAAATGGAAGAAATGCACCCCAGAAATTATCCATCAGCCCTAAGCCTATCGTAAGCTTATAGAGTGGAAGCATAATGATTTCGAGTGGAATCATCATGACGATAAGCACTAAACCAAAGATCACATTACGAAGCTTAAAGTCATACACCGCTAAACCGTACCCCACCATTGCAGATAAGAATAAACTGAGCACAGTAAAAACCACCGTCATCCATAAACTGTTCGTATACCAATTAAAGTAACGGTCATCGTTAAACACTTCTATATAGTTGCTAAGTGACATGACACTAAGATCAATATTGAGGTTTAACCCAAATCTTAACACTTCTTGGGCTGGTTTAAAGGATGACAGAACGATGCTGTACAGCGGCAATAGCGCGAAAATTGAAACTAAGATAAAAAACACGAGCAATACAAAAGAGGACAGTGTCCATTTCTGATCTTTTACCTTCTCCATCAACCTAGTCCTCCTTCTTAAACATGCCAAAAAATTTAAGCTGAATGATCGTAATCGTAAACGTAATCGCTAACAAGGCGATCCCTATCGTAGACCCAAAGCCAAGCTCGAATTTCTCAATACCGGAACGATACAGATAGCCTACAACGGTGAGACCAATATCATTAGGCGACTTATTACCTTGGAACAGCATGTAGCTCTCAACAAACATAGAATAACCGCCATAAATACTAATGGTGAGCACATAAATCGTGATCGGCTTCAATAACGGAAGTGTAATTTGGGTGAATTTCTTCCACGTGTCTGCCCCGTCAATTTCGGCCGCTTCATACAAACTGTAAGGAATGTTCTGCAAGCCAGCCAGGAAATATAGCAAGTTCACACCCATCCACCGAAACAAAGCTACCGCGATCAATACAGCCAAGCTTGAACCATAGCTGTTAAGCCAGGCAATCTTCTCAAAACCGAATAATCCGATAAATTGGTTAGCAAGACCCGTTTCCTGACCACTAAACAGCAGCCTGAAAATGATACCCGCTACCGCAATCGAAATCAGCGCCGGAATAAACGTCACTGAACGAAAGAAATTTTTGAAAAACATAACCTTGGAATTCAAGAAAATCGCCAAGATCAACGGAATAGGTATTAGAATCAACAACGTTAAGATCGTATATACCGTGCTGTTTCTTAGTGCTTTATAGAAGGTTGGATTGAATAAATCCTTGTAGTTTTCAAAGCCAACAAATGTGGTGGCTCCGGGAAGCACCTCTTGAAAGCTCATAATAACGGTAGAAGCTACCGGATACGCAAAGAAAATAGAAAATGAAATGATAAAAGGCAGCACAAACAGATACGGCGCAAATTTCTGCGAGTATAAGATGTTTGTATTTTTGGCCACTGAACATCCTCCTTTTGTAAGAAGAGTACCACTAGTCCTATAGAGGGCCAGTGATACTCCGACGATTTAATTATTTTAATTGGTTGGCCACATCATCCAGTACAGCTGCCGGATCTTCTAAATCCGATAATGCTCTGAACACAATTTGAGTGTCAATGGCATCGAAAACTGCCGGTGTATCTTCCGTTATGTTCACGCCTTCGATCTCGTCCTGCACTTCCACCAATGTATCGAAAATATTTGGTCCGAAATAGTCAGTAAATTGGTTTTCCTCTTTTAATTCCGGTGCATCCCATACATCCGTACGTGGTGGATCAAACCCAAGCTGTTTCCATAATTGGATGTTGCCTTCTTTTGAAAGCTTTGCAAAGGATAGGAATTCTTTAGCCAGTTCCGGGTTTTTGGATTGATTCGTGATCGCGGTACCTGTCCCCCCCATACCAGCAGAACGAGGTCCACCTTCCTTCCATGCAGGCATTGGCATAATTGCAATTTTGCCCTTAAGATCTGGCATGTATTCAACGAATCTGCCCATGTACCACATCGGCATCCAAACTGACGCCGCCCCACCTTGGTTCATAAATCCATAATACTCTTCGGCATGGTGAATATTCCCAGGCGTTGTAACGGCAATGCCTTCTTTGATTAAATCCTGTTGATATTGAAGCGTTTGAAGCACCTCTGGCCCATTGATGTTCACTTCGCCCTCTGCCGTCATTAATTCATCAGGCCC
>CAYUSG010000163.1:0-7262 GCA_964447355.1 uncultured Paenibacillaceae bacterium | reverse complement strand
CGGCTGCAGGACCTTGTTGAAGCAATGCCACCCGGAGGCTTTGAGGTTGTTTGGTTTTGACGCGGCGGATAAGGTGAAGGTTACCAAGCTCACATTGTCTGCTGATCAACTGTTTATGGGGGAAGAATTGTTAGTGACCCTAGAGCTTCATAATGAAGCTGGAAGCCCCCAAAAATTACGTATAGAATATGCTGTAGATTTCGTTAAGGCCAAAGGAAACACTTCAAGAAAGCTGTTTAAGCTTTCAGAACGAGGCTTTGCACCAGGGAGAACTATTTTACAGACAAGGCATTCATTTCGGGAGCTAAGCACACGGAAGCACTACCCGGGTCAGCATGGAATTTCGATCATCGTAAATGGCAGCGAAAAGGCAACCGCTTCGTTCATGCTGGCCGCTTGCGATACTGTGTAGCTTATGGCTGGGAGACGATATTCCATGATTAGAAAGTGTATATGGATATTCCTTGTATGTTTTGCTGCCCTGCAAGGTACTGTGTATTTAAGCTTCCAAGCCCTGCATGCCACACTATTAAAGCCACATCAAACGATGGATTACGTGTCCAGTGAGCAGTTGAAGCTGCTCGTCATGGATGCGGTCGAACGCCGATTTGCCGTTGATTGGTTTCAGGATGAGGGGCTGGGATCGAGGCTTCAAGCCTTATTAAACGATGCAATCCAAGCCGCGATAGCCTCAACGCTCTCTGAAACGTGGTTAACACAGAAGGCCATGGCATTTCAGGGCCACCTGTGGGATTACATTGAAGGTGAAACGAATCAAGTAGCCCCGATCAGCATTCAAGAGGTTCATGATGCGATACTTGTGAAGTATGATCAAGCAGTGAACACTTCTGGACTGCGCCCCTGGGTGAGTGAGCGGGTATGGGAAGAGCTTCGCAGCCAATTAGAGCAAAGGCTGCCTGTATCTCTGCAGCTGCTTGACGTACTTAATGTGGATTACAACCAACTTGAAAAGTTGAAATCATCGTATGAGTGGATTATCGAGCTTGAGATCGCTGTTAGAAAGGCACTTGTCTTAACCATCATCGCCCTGCTGCTGTTTTCTCATCGTATACGGTCCGGGATTAGATCTGTGGGGACGGTCTTGATCGTTGCTGTGACTTTAAGTTGGCTGGGGTTGAACGGTATATTTCGCAGTGAAAAGGCGATGGAAATTATTAACGATTCCTCAGTTCAAAGCCATGGACCCATACAGATCCTACTGAATGGTATAGTAAAGCAAGGTCAGGCAGATATGCTCCAGTGGCTGCAGCATACCTCCATCCCACTGCTATTGATTGGACTAGGCATGGTCGTACTGACGTTCCTTCCAAGGAACAGGATATTAGATTGGCCTTCGGATGTCCTTAGACATCATAAGGTACTATCCATCTCATTAAAGATCGGAAGCGCTGCGTGTCTAGTCGCTGCAATGTTATGCTATATGGTATAGCCTAAATTCGAATGCATCGATTTAGGACAAGCACCTTTTATAGGCTCCTGCATATGTTGCAATATAAACATGTGGAGGTGTAAGCCAGGTGGTGAATTATCCTTATGGTATGCAGCAGAAGGTATTTCAGTGTGAAGACCATCATTTAGACAGTATCAAGCAGTTTCTGGAGAAAGCTTATCATGCCTGTATGCAGCATATGAATAAACCCGTACTCATTGAGACCATGAATGGGCAGACGATTCAGGGTACGATTGTGAATGTAGACAATCAATACGTATATCTGCAGCCCGCTGCTGCAGGCAACCGAAATTATCCTTACGGTCCCGGACCGTTCCCATTCTATGGCCCCTATCCAACTCCTTACCCTTACGGCCTTGGTCCCTATAATCCTTACGCTCAAGCGATTCTGCCTTTGGCATTATTCGATTTGCTAGCTATTGCTTTAATTTAAAGCAGAGTAGCCACAGTATGATTCTATTGGAGTGATGTCGACATCAACTTTAGAATGATACTGTGGCTTTTTTTGTGTTTATTAAATAAACCATTATAACATAGCGCATTAGTGGGAATAAATGGAATAGGTAGAAGCAGAGCACTGGGGGAGGGACTATGGATAAGCTTGTACAACCTTCAAGATTTAAACGGATGCATCTGACTTCATTGACGATTAACTTCCTTAGAACACGTCATCCTGCGATGGCCATCTGGTGCGGCTTTTTATTTCCAGGTTTCGGTCAGTGGTTCTTGGGAAGTTATTTCTATGGACTTGTTCTGATGATATGGGAGTTTTTCATTAATCACATGGCGAAGCTGAATTTAGCCATTTATCATTCCATGATCGGTGAGTTTGAACTAGCCAAGCAAACGCTTAATATGAAATGGTTTATCCTTTATATAGCCGTTTACGTTTTTGCTGTATGGGATGCATACCGCGTGACTTTGGAAATCAACCCCAGAGCAAAGCTGTCTGCATCTAAGAAGACCGATCTACAGCCTTTTTCGATTTCTTCTGTGTCCTTTAATTTCCTATATAAACGTAATCCATGGATGGTGTTGATTTGGTCGATTCTGCTGCCAGGAACCGGACATTTTATATTACAGCGGCAATTTTTGGCGATATTCGCTTTATTCTGGTGGATTATTTGTTGTTATAAAGGCAATATCCCCATGGCTTTTCAGTACACCATGCAAGGCGAATTTGCTAATGCATCCAATATTCTGGATCCTCAATGGCTGCTCTACATGCCTTCATTGTACACCTTTGCAGCTTATGATAGTTTCCTAAGCGCCTTAGATCTCAATCGGTTATTTGAGAAAGAGCAACAGGATTATCTGAAACGAAAATATAGCGGAGAGCGGATTCGAAGAAAACTGAGTCAATTGCATCGTTAGACGGGTAAAGAAATGGTTACAGTTTGCAGGAAAAGGATGATAACCTTGATCATTGTTTCACTTTATAAGCAAAATATTCAATTGGAATGGGCATTGGAACAGCTGCACCAGTTGGGCATAGCCCCTCAAGACGTTATGGTGACTCCGCTGTCAGGCACTGAAAAGCAGCAATTCAAACGCACTTTAGTATGCACGCGCAGTATGATGGATATTCCGTTTGTTATCGGCACCATTTCTATGCTGCTGGGCTGCATTTATGGTTTTCTACTGTATTTGGGGCCGATTATTTGGGGATTAATTGGATTGATATGCGGGATTGCAGCAGGTTTGGGTGTGGAGTGGCTGATAAGGCTGGGTTCCTTAAAACAACAGATGAAGCTAGGTCAGACGTATGTTCTGGTATGGTTTCAATGCGTGGATACACTATATGAGGCAGTCGTGCCTTTGTTGGAGAGTTCGCAAGGATTTAGTGTATTGCAATCTCCTGCGGAATGGGTTGCTGCCCAGTAGAACAGGACTAAACAGCCGCAGATGAGACAATTTAGTCCTGCATGGGAATGATAGCGCATTATGAAGTGGATTCGGATTTTAGTGTTTTAAACGCCTCTGTTAGTAATGGAACGACCTCGAACAAATCACCGACGATGCCATAGTCAGCTACTTCAAAAATAGGAGCTTCGTGATCTTTATTAATCGCAACGATGATTTTCGACCCGCTCATTCCAGCGAGATGCTGAATCGCACCGCTAATCCCGCAAGCGATATAGATGTCCGGGGTGACTACCTTGCCTGTCTGGCCGATTTGCAGGGCGTAATCACAGTAACCTGCATCACAGGCGCCTCTTGATGCGCCAACCGCTCCATTCAGGACCTCGGCTAATGCCTCAAGCGTTTGGAAACCCTCAGGACTTCTAACACCGCGACCGCCAGAAATGACGACTTTAGCTTCGCTAAGATCTAATTGCCCGGAAGTCTTACGAATGACCTCTTGAATGGTGGAGTGAAGCGAATGGGGAACGTAATCTACCGAGATGACCGTTGTGCTGGAGGTATTGGGGGGTTCATCGATTGCAAAGTTATTAGGACGGAGTGTTACGATCCATGGCTTGGTTTGAAAGCTTCTCTTCTCGAACGCTTTTCCCGCATAGATCGGTCGGGAAAATAACAAGGTATCGCCTAGTTTCTCAATGGCCGTTACGTCAGAAATTTGCCCCGCGTCCAACCTCGCCGCAAGACTTGGTGCCAAATCTCTGCCTTGCGCCGTATGTCCCAAGTAAACAGCATAAGGATTAACCTGCTTCACGATTTGCATGATTGCAGCAGTATAAGCTTCAGCATGATAATGCTTGAGCGCAGGATGATCGACTACATACAGGGTGTCCAGACCGCGATCTGAAAGCTGATCAGCTAAGTGATGAACTTGATGTCCGATCAGAATGGCAGCCAGCTTGTCACTTTCTGCCGCACATGCTTTAGCGGCCTGAATGGCTTCAAAGCTAACTTGCCGCAGCGTGCCGTCTCGCTGCTCTACAATGATGATGCCGACGTTGCTCATCGTTGTTCCTCCTTTAAATGTTCTATGGTATCAAACTAGATCAACCCCCCTTTATTTCATGTCTAAGCAATGAAACTAATTCCTTCACCTGTTCTGACAGATCCCCTTCAAGTATACGGCCCGCTGACCGGGCTGGAGGCAGTGTCAGCTCTTGTCTAACCGTCCCAGCTGATAATGGGTCCAGTGTCCCGTCTATATCGTCTAAGGATATCAGCTTATAGGGCTTCTTCTTAGCTTTCATGATGCCTGGAAGTGAAGGATAGCGCGGCTCGTTAAGTCCCTGCTGAGCCGTAAATACAGCTGGAAGTGTCACTGTAAGCTTCTCCAAATCGCCTTCCGCGTCTCGAACAACTGCGGCTTGATTAGCCTCAATCTCCAACTTCGTTATGGATGATACATGCGGCAGCTTAAGAAGCTCTGCCACTCTGACGGCTACTTGTGCGCTTCCTGTATCAACTGAGAAGTTACCGCCTAGAATGAGGTCGGGCGACTGTTGCTTCAGGTAGGCTGCAATCACTTTAGATACAGCTAATTCATCACACGGTATCCGCTCATCGCAAATATGCACCGCCTGATCGGCCCCCATGGCTAAGCCCGTGCGCAGCGCCTCGGCAGCGCGCTCTGGTCCAACAGACACTAACGTAACTGTACCCTCATGCCGATCTCGAAGCTGCAATGCTTCTTCAATGGCATATTCATCGTATGGGTTGATGATAAACTTAACGCTGTCTTCGCTGACGCTTCCGCCTTCAATGATAATTTTCTCCTCGGTATCAAAGGTTTGCTTCATTAAGACGAAGATGTTCATGCCTTCATTCCCCTTTCGCTCTGGGCCTCTCATAACATGTTACGCTGGCAGGCCATCCAACATGATTGAATTTGCCTAGATTGTAGCGGCTGAATGAAATAACCGCATTTCGTCACAGCAGCAAAGTGAATTGATTTGTTAAATATAATTGCAGCTCAGTGAATATATATAGAGGCATACGCTAATCTTTCGAGAAGGGTGGATGTCTATGTTCTGGCAGTGGCTTCACTTTGTCGTGTTTCTGCTCGTGACCGGTTACGGCATTCTTTGTTTTTCGAAGGTTGTGTTTCATCGGTATATGTATGTGAAGCTGGGTCAGCCCTCGGATTTCAGAGGATTATTGAAAGAGGGACTATCGTTGCGCTGGGCTGGCTGGCTGCAAGAGGTATTCGGGCAGAGCAAGCTGTTAAAGGATCGGAAAAGCGGCATCATGCACGTGATTATATTTTATGGCTTTATCATCCTGCAGTTCGGCGCCCTGGATATCGTGGTAAAAGGACTGATTGGAACATCACTCCCCATTCCTGGTTATCCCATCTTTAATCTCCTGCAGGAAATGACGGTGCTTTTAGTGCTGCTGGCTGTTGGTTATGCAGGTTACCGTCGCTATGTTGAGAAATTAAAGCGGCTGAAACGGGGCTGGAAGCCCAGTCTAGTCATCCTATTCATTGTTTCGCTGATGTTCACGGTTCTGGCTGTGCTTGCCTTTGAACGTATCTGGCAGCAGCATGAGCCCTCGCCTTTTGCGCCCCTTTCTTCCCTAATTGCCTTCTGGTTTTCTGGGCTGTCTATATTCGCTGCTAAGGTTCTATATTATGTGAGCTGGTGGGCTCATCTCCTCATTCTTCTTTCATTTGCGGTATACGTTCCCCAATCCAAGCATTTTCATGTGATGACAGCCCCTCTCAATCTTGTAATGAAGTCAGCAAAGCCATCCGGTCGCCTAAAATCGCTTGATTTAGAAGATGAATCAGCCGAATCCTTCGGCGTCGGCCAGATTGAAGCGTTCACGCAGAAACAGCTGCTAGATCTGTACGCATGTGTGGAATGCGGTCGATGTACGAATGTTTGCCCTGCATCTAATACGGGCAAGGCGTTGTCTCCTATGCATTTAATTAGCAAGCTTAGAGATCACCTGACAGAGAAAGGCGCTGCAATCACCTCCAGATCGCCTTGGGTACCTGCACTATCATCAGCAGGCCCACATGCTTTATCCCGTGTAGTGCCGCCCGAGGCTATAGATTGGTCTGGGGACGAAGGCGAAATCACAAATATTAACCCTACAATGCATTGGCAGCATGAAGCCTGGCAGACTACATCTGAATCGGCGGAAACAGTAGGACTGATTGGCGGAGTCATGACGGAATCGGAAATATGGTCTTGCACCACATGCCGAAATTGTGAGGATCAATGTCCAGTTGGAAATGAACATGTAGACAAAATCATTGATATGCGCAGGCATTTGGTTTTAATGGAGGGACGGATGCCGCCTGAGGGTCAGAGGGCGCTTCAGCACATTGAACGGCAAGGGAATCCTTGGGGACTGCATCGTAAAGATCGCGCTGAGTGGATACAAGAAACCGAGGGAATCAGCGTACCTACGGTCAAGGAAAACCCTGACTTTGAATGGCTGTTATTCGTCGGTTCCATGGGCTCATATGACAAACGAAGCAATAAAGTGATCAAGGCGCTTGTCAAGCTGCTGCACGAGGCTGAAGTGAACTTCGCTGTACTTGGCAATGAAGAGCGCAACTCAGGGGATACCCCCAGACGCATGGGAAATGAGCTGTTATTTCAAGAGCTGTGCAGGGAGAACATTGAAACCTTTGAACGCTGCAAGGTGAAGAAGATCGTGACGGCGTGTCCCCATACTTATAATACGTTGAAGCATGAATATACTGAGTTTGGTTTAGGGGATGTTCAGGTGGTTCACCACACGGAATTGCTCGATGATCTGGTGAAAGCAGGCAGATTACAGCCTAAGCATGAGTTGAAAGCACGCATTACCTATCATGATTCTTGTTATTTGGGGCGTTACAACGCAGTGTATGAGC
>CAYUSG010000162.1:0-7448 GCA_964447355.1 uncultured Paenibacillaceae bacterium | reverse complement strand
CACTAGACTTAGGATCTAGCGGGCAACCGTGGGGGTTCAAGTCCCTCCACGCGCATCAGATAAAAAACCTCTTGGATAACTCCAAGAGGTTTTTTTCATATATTAAAGTATAGGGAGTCCCTTTTGGGCTCCCTATTTGCGTTAGGCTAAATTAATATAAAGCAAACACGAAGTGAGCAACACATTTTGTTAATAAAAGAAAATAAGATTGATCTGTATCAAGGCGTTCGTTCAAATATTGCTCGATAATAAATAAAGAAAGATTACTGTGATGCGGCAAGAATAACGATGCAAGACACTTACTTGAGACAATTGGAGGGAGACATATGACTGAGTCGGAATGGAACACCTGGCTTGAACAGGTGCCGGATGTGGAGATAGACCGGTTCGAGGAGACTGTATATACGTGGGCATCTGACTGCGAATGTGGTGATGATATGAAGGATTATTGTGTCCGTCTAACCAAAGGGAATAACCCTAGAAAATGGCTGGCAGAGGCGTATGATACAATAACGTTGTGCTGCTTGGATGAGGAAGAAACGGGTGAATTTCTAGTTCTTTTGTACAAAGAAGTTATATTGAAATTGAGTTTATCCTAGGGGAAATACAATTCGGTTCGAATGTTATGATGCATAAAACTATAATAACGAGGGAAGCCATTTAGTTTAATAAGTTGATCTGTTGAATGCTTTGGCATAACAGTTATGACACGATTTTCGCGAATAAATAAGATCTTATCGGGTTCTAACTCGATAAGATCAAACCGCATTCCTTCCTTTTGGCACAGCTCCTCATCTTGGTAAATGTTAATGACAACTTGTCTATTATGATACTCAAGTAAAGCTTCGAATGTATCTTCCACTGTTGTCACCCTCTCGCCTAGGCTAGATTAACCTTAACAAATACAGCATATTGAAAGCGTGATCAGGGTCACAATACAGTTTATAGCAGCATTGGATTTTAATAAAGAGGTGGTTTGAGTGAATGATATGATACGAAAAGTCCCTCCTAATTTACATATTTTAAAGCTGACCTTTTTATTTTTTATGTCGGGTATGATCATGTTCATCGCTGCAATGATTGCAGCAATTTGGTTTGTCCCTGATTTAATAGCGCTTCAATCCGTACGCCATCCGAAAGGATGGCTTCTTGCACATATGATGCTGCTCGGTTGGGCTAGTATGGTTGCGATGGGGGCAAGCTTTCAAATTACGCAAATCGTAATGCGAACAGCTATATACAGCAGGACATTGGGTTATTTTCATTATATATTCTACACCATGGGTTTGCTCATGCTCATGGCGGGCTTTCTAGTGGGAGAGATGCTCATCTTAGCAGGTGGGCTGTTCATCACCATAGGGGTTGTGATGTATATAGTTAATCTAGCCATGACCTTCATCCAAAAAGGAGAATGGAACCTATTCGTCGTTGGAGTCAGCTTTAGTTTAATTGAGTTGCTGCTCACAGTTTTATTGGGAATTAAGTTAGGTTTGGGATTTGCTTTTGGCTGGTTTCCGCAACAATATAATACAACATTCTTGAGTCACTTATGGTTCGGTATTGGCGGTTGGCTGTCGGGTCTGATTATTGTGTATAGTTTCAAGCTGCTTTCTATGTTTTACGTTTCAAAGAAAAAAGTGAGTTATGGGGCTTATTGGATTATTGGTGGTTACCACTTAGGTATTGGTCTGCAAGTCCTTTCTATATGGCTTGAAAATGGGTTGGTTGCTACTGCCGCTAAGCTCTGTATGATCGCATCGTTAGGCTGGTTTGTGGTTTATATGAATGAAATTCGAAACCAAAGCCACAGCAAGCAACCGATCGGAGCAGTGCATGTATCGTTTATTCTTATTGTATTGAGTTATTTGCTGTTTATAATTTGGACGGGTTTAACGGCGTTTGGGTTGGCTGATAGCAGGATTCATGAAGGGTTTATCTTATATCTGGTTTTCGGTTGGTTCTCTGCTACGATTTTAAGCTACTTATCTAAAATACTGCCTTTCTTGTGGTGGGCGAAACGGTTTCGCACGAAAGAAGAGAAGAAGGGTGCAATACTGCTCTCACAAATGCTGCCTGAACGAAGGTTGACGGTGGAATTATGGGGATATCTGTTGGCAGTGGGTTTTGTTTTGTTTTGTTTTCTAAGGTCCTCACCGGGACTAGCTTATTTAGCTCAAGTCAGTGCAGCTGGGTTTATCTTGGTCTACCTCATTGAGTTATTACGGGTATTCCGCCACTAAACTGGAAATATAGTTTATGGAATTGATTGAGATCAATGTTTGGGTCGGGGAACTGTGGGATGATGACATTAGAACAGAAATCACCCATAGGAGGTAGTTGAGAATGAGAAACGTTATATTTCAGCTTGAGACTCTAACTTGTCCGAGTTGTATTAAGAAGATAGAATCGGCACTCCACTCGGCAAAAGGGGTATCCGAAGCAAAGGTGCGTTTTAATGTCAGTAAAGTCGTTGTGGTCTATGATGAACATGTAACTGAAGCGCGAGCCATTGAGCATATGTTAGTCCAGTTAGGGTTTGGGGTGATAAAGGTCATACAGAAGGAGATGCATAGATCATGAGACGTTCTGCTGGATTAGTCATATTACTAATGGGAAGTCTGATTGCTGCCTCATGGGTTTCTACATGGTTGGGATTAAATCCAATCACGGCAGATGTCTTTATGCTGATCGGCGCGGTCGTAGGGGGGACACCAATTGTTAAGCGCGCGATTAACGCACTGCGGTACCGTACCTTTGGGATTGATGTACTCATTACAATAGCGGTGGTTGGCGCTTTGTTTATTGGGGAGTATTGGGAAGCAGCAGCGGTCACTTTCCTATTCACGCTAGGATCTTTCTTAGAAGCAAAAACATTAGAAAAAACACGTTCATCTATACAGTCGCTTCTCGCATTATCACCGATAGAGGCGACAGTGCTTCGGGATGGAAAAGAACAGCGTATTTCCGCTGAAGATGTTGTTCCAGGCGAATCTGTGCTGGTTAAGCCGGGGGAGAAAATACCTGTTGATGGGATTGTATTAAGAGGAAGAGCGACTGTGAATCAATCGTCTATAACAGGGGAATCGGTGTCGGTTGAAAAGGCTGTAACAGAAACGGTGTTTAGCGGCTCGATTGTCGAAACGGGCTATTTGGAAATGAGGGCCGAACGAGTGGGGGATGAGACGACATTCGCAAGAATTCTTGAATTTGTGGAGGAGGCTCAGGAAGCGAAAGCACCTACACAACGGTTTATCGAGCGATTCGCTAAGGCTTATACCCCAGGGATTCTGATCCTAGCTGCGATTGTGTATTTGTGGACACGTGATCTACTACTGACCTTAACATTGCTTGTCATATCCTGTCCTGGTGCATTAGTCATCTCCGCCCCTGTGTCAATAGTAGCGGGCATTGGTAATGCTGCCCGTAAAGGCATTTTAGTTAAGGGAGGTCATGTATTAGAGATGGCAGGAAAAATTGATGCTGTTGCTTTTGATAAAACCGGTACTTTGACAGAAGGAAGACCTCAGGTTGTAGCGATAGAAGTTGAGACTGGCACAGCTGAACAGATGCTCAGCCTCGCCGCATGTGCTGAGAAACGTTCTGAGCATCATCTTGCGAAGGCGATTATGGAAGAAGCCGCACGTAAAGGTCTCTCGATGGTTGATAATGGGGAAGGCGGTTTCGATCACTACCCAGGACAAGGTGTGGCAGCTGTCGTGGATGGTACTGAGGTGTTCGTCGGAAATCGCAGCCTAATGAAGAGGCGGGGGGTTGGTTTTTCAGACAGTTTACAATCAGCAGCGAAAAGCAATGAAGCGGCAGGTAGAACTGTGATGTTTGTGGCCGCTGGGGGATTGGTTCTAGGGTTCATTGCGGTTGCTGATCGGTTGCGTGCAGATGCGCCATTGCTCGTGAACCATTTGCAGAAAGCAGGCGTGAAAAAAATTCTCCTCTTAACGGGTGATAATGAACTTACAGCGAAAACCTCAGCAGATCAACTGGGTATTACAGACTACCGAGCTAGTTTGCTGCCTAAAGACAAAGTAGCAGCAGTCAGATCATTGCAAGAACAAGGCTACAGGGTAGCGATGGTTGGGGACGGTGTGAACGATGCCCCTGCTCTTGCAGCAGCCGATTTGGGTATTGCTGTCGGCGGTACCGGGACTGATGTGGAACATGAATGCAAACATATTCGCAGTGTTTACGGACGGGGTTTGAAGGGTAAATTAGGTAGAGAAAGAATGACGTAAAAGGGTGATGGTCTTGTCTGAAGAGGAGAAGGATTTGCGGATTCGCAGCCATGTAATCAGTGAAGGAGCTAACCGTGCACCTAACCGAGCGATGCTGAGAGCTGTTGGATTCACAGATGATGATTTCAAGAAACCGATGATTGGAATTGCCAGCACATGGAGTGAAGTTACACCTTGCAATATGCATATTAACAAACTAGCGATTCAAGCAAAACACGGCGCCCAGAAAGGCGGTGGGGCACCACTTGTGTTCAACACAATTACGGTGTCAGATGCGATTTCAATGGGGCATGAGGGTATGCGCTATTCGTTACCAAGCCGCGAGGTGATTGCGGACTCTATTGAAACGGTTGCCGGTGCAGAGCGACTGGACGGTTTAGTTGCCATCGGCGGATGTGATAAGAATATGCCTGGTTGCTTAATGGCCATAGGCCGCTTGAATATTCCTTCCGTATTCGTCTACGGTGGAACGATTGCCCCGGGGCAGCTCGAAGGCAAGGATATTGATATTGTTAATGCATTCGAAGCTGTGGGTCAATATAATAAGGAAGCCATTAACTTGGAGCAACTGTATCAAGTGGAGTGTCATGCTTGTCCCGGTGCAGGGTCCTGCGGTGGTATGTATACAGCCAATACTATGGCCTCAGCGATTGAAGCCATGGGTATGAGCTTGCCAGGCAGTTCGTCCAACCCAGCGGAAACACCATTGAAACTAGAGGATTGTCTTAAGGCGGGTCAAGCGGTTGTGGATTTATTGCGGCAGGGTATTATGCCAAAGGATATTATGACCAAGCAGGCGTTCGAGAATGCCATTACTGTTGTAATGGCTCTGGGGGGGTCAACGAATGCTATTCTTCATTTGTTAGCTATGGCACATTCGGCTGATGTGGATTTGGCACTAGAGGATTTTGAAACGATCCGCTTGCGTGTCCCGCATTTAGCCGATCTTAAGCCAAGCGGGCGCTACGTCATGCAGAATTTGCATGAGGTAGGTGGTGTACCTGCTGTAATGAAGTTGCTGCTGGAAGCGGGATTGCTCCATGGTCATTGTCTGACGGTGACGGGACGGACTGTATCAGAGAATCTAGCAACGATGCCGGGGTTGCAAGAGGGGCAAGATGTCGTGCGAGGATTGTCTAATCCGATGCGTACAACCGGTCCGCTGGTTGTCTTGAAGGGCAATTTGGCCCCAGAAGGGGCAGTTGCCAAGATGTCGGGCTTGAAGATCAACCGCTTCACAGGTCCAGCGCGTGTATTCGATACTGAGGAAGCGGCGACGGATGCATTGATGCAAGATAATATCAACGAGGGTGATGTCATTGTCATTCGTTATGCAGGACCCAAAGGCGGTCCCGGTATGTCAGAGATGCTGGCTATTACGGCTATCGTTATCGGGAAAGGTCTGAATGAGAAGATTGCCTTGCTAACGGATGGGCGATTCTCAGGTGGAACGCATGGATTCGTTGTGGGTCATATTTCACCGGAGGCTCAAGTAGGTGGGCCGATTGCTTTGCTGCGTGACGGGGACATCGTTACGATTGACAGTGAAACATTGCAACTTTCAGTTGCCATCAATGAAGCAGAATTAAATAGTCGAAAAGAGCAATGGGAACAACCTCCGCTTCGCTATAATAGGGGGATCTTAAACAAGTATGCAAAGCTGGTCTCTTCTGCTTCCAAAGGTGCGGTTACAGATTTATAAATAAAGTTGATTGTGCTGCTCTCTTCGGAGGGCCTATTTTTTTGTAAAAGAATGATCGATTTTCAGTGAAGCTAAATGCCAGTAACTTCGCTATAATAGAGGGGAGCATTTTATAAGAGGACGGTGGGTCATGACTGAGATTGTGGATTATATAGATCAAATTGAACTGTTTAGAGAGCTTGAGCCGGAAGATAAAGAAAAAATCGCAGATATCAGTATTCTAAGACAACTCTATAAGAAGACACCGGTTTTTCATGAAGGCAGTCCCAAGGAATCTGTTTATTTTATTTGTGAAGGTTTAATTAAAACGTATAAGACCGATGTTCAGGGGAATGAACAAATTGTTAATATTTTGCGTGAGGGTGACTTATTTCCTCATACGGGATTTTTCGATCAGAAACCATATCCCGCGACAGCTGAAACTTTAACAGATGCTCGGCTCATTGCGATACCGCTGAAATCGTTTGAACATATGCTGATCACGCATCCGGCGATTGCGATTAAAGTGATGAGGGTGATGGGAGAAAAGCTTAGAGAGCTTCAGGTTGCACTGCAAGAGCTGACAGGACAGGATGTTCAGCATCGTATTATTTCCTTTTTATTAAAATTAGCTCGTCTGCATCGCCATGGTGAAGATGCCACAGTTCATATTGAATTGCCGATTACTCACCAAGAGATTGCTAATTTAGTCGGTACGCGGAGAGAAACAGTGAATCGGGTATTAAACAGCTTGAAGAAAGCAGAATTAATAACAGTGCAGCGCCAAGGTATTTTAATTGCAGATATAGAAGGGTTGGAACAATGGTCGGAAGCATAAGGGTGATCTGATGATCCATCCATCATTCTATGTGATACAAATCACAAAGGTAGGCCTCCAATATGTCTATAATTAGGTTTGTAGGCAACAGATTAAAGGAGGCGTTTTTTATGGAATTTGCAGCTACGGTCAAAGCTTTCGAATATCCACCGCATCAGAAACATCCGGTTATCTTTGATACATTTGATCGATTACAACCTGGTGAAAGCATGCTGCTGGTGAATGACCATGATCCTAAGCCGTTAAGATACCAGTTTGAGGCAGAACGTAATGGTCTATACGGATGGGAGTATTTAGAGCAGGGACCCGATTTTTTCCGAGTAAAAATCAGCAGAATCGCTGAGTAGGAGGGTACCTCATGCCCCAAATGTTAATCGATGGTCAGAAGCTCGAACTCATCCTTAATGTGTCAGATGCCGAGACGATGTTGCAAGAGGCAGCTAGAGATCCAAGGGCTTATCAAGAGGAAATCAAGATCATATATGAGAAAATGCCTAGTTTCGATTATACGTCTTTTTGCTTTTATGCTTACGGCAGTTGGCGCTTGTTCGAATTCATGCTGGGAATGAGCCCTAGGGAATACACGTCGTTTTCGTTAAATGCCCCCGATGCCTTCTTCTATACGATAGGAGCTCGGAATTAAGCGGGTATTCTGAGTCTGAATCAAGGCAAAACAAGC
>CAYUSG010000161.1:5936-7459 GCA_964447355.1 uncultured Paenibacillaceae bacterium | reverse complement strand
TGTATTAGGCACGCCGCCAGCGTTCGTCCTGAGCCAGGATCAAACTCTCCATAAATGTTCCGATTATGGTGATTTGATCCACGGATCAAATCACCATAATAGTTTATAGAAGCTTGTCTTAAGCTCATTTCTTACATTGGCGCCATTTAATCCGAAGATCAAATAACTTTTTCGTCGATTTTGCATCGACATCTTTTCTGATCGATTGATCAGGTCCGATAAGCGTTCGCTGTTCAGTTTTCAAAGGACAATGCATTTCTGAAAAATCGTCTCAACTTAATGTTGTTTGTTTTTCGTTTGGTTATTAGTTAATGTCACTCGTTTTGGCGACTTTTATATCCTACCACAGTCCATCAAGTAAATGCAAGTGATATTTTATTCCAATCTTCACTTTTCATTTTTTCACTGTTTGAAGAACATAATGTGCTTACTTCGTCATCTGACGAATGCCTCAAGCGACAAAACTTAGTTTATACATTTCGTAGCAAAAATGCAACAGGAAATATGAGACAACGGACTATTTTTCTGAAAAAGCATTCAAATTGAATTGATCTGCATATAAAAAAGCCCCGTGTCCCAAAGACCCGAGGCATTGTGTATTATCAATGAAGTTCATTCATTAACCAAGAAATATAAAGTACAGCAAGAATATGAGGAACAGCAGGTACATGATCCAGTGTACTTGTTTCCCCTCTCCTTTAACAAGCTTGGTGATCGGATAAAGAATAAATCCAAGTGCAATACCTGTAGCAATACTAAACGTGAGCGGCATGGTTACTACCGTAATGAAAGCTGGAATCGTTTCTTCAATTTTGTCCCACTCGATATGCTTTAGGTTCGATGCCATCAGCACACCTACTACAATAAGCGCTGGAGCAGTTACGGATGAAGTAACCACGCTTAACAGCGGGAAGAAGAATAACGCTAAGAAGAAACATGCTGCCGTCACAACAGATGTAAACCCTGTTCTCCCCCCTGCTGCAACACCAGAAGAAGATTCAATATAAGACGTCGTAGTAGAAGTACCTGCAATGGAACCTGCTATTGTTGCAATGGAATCCGCCGCTAATGCTTTGCCCGCACGTGGCAGCTTGTTATCTTTCATCAAATTAGCTTGACTTGCTACACCGACTAACGTTCCCGCTGTATCGAAGAAATCAACGAATAAAAAGGTGAAAATAACGATCAGCATTTCTTTTGAAAACATAACAGAAAGATCGGTTAGCGGCCCGAATAACGCACCTAATGCTGTTGGATTCGGCGGGGGAGAAACGATTCCTGTCGGAACCGAGATATGACCAAAGATCATCCCCACCACTGCAGTAATAAGTATACCGTAAAAAATAGCGCCGTTAATTTTTCGCACCATCAAAATAATAGTAATCACTAAACCTACAATTGCAAGTAAAGTAGCAGGATTCTGCAAATCGCCTAATTCAACAAAAGTAGCCGGATTGCTTATGACAATACCCGCATTTTTCAACCCTAGAAATGCAATGAACAAACCAATACCTGCTGCGGTT
>CAYUSG010000161.1:0-5926 GCA_964447355.1 uncultured Paenibacillaceae bacterium | reverse complement strand
AATCCCGCTTGCCGTAAGCAGCAAGAAGATAACACCTGAAACAAGAACCCCAGCGAGCGCTTGTTGCCATGGAATACCAAAGGTCATGACCACCGTGTATGTGAAAAACGCATTAAGTCCCATACCCGGAGCGAGTGCGATAGGATATTTTGCGAATACCCCCATTATAAGTGTACCGATGATTGCTGCAATAGCCGTTGCCGTAAAAACAGCACCGAAGTCAGGGAATAAAATACCTGAGTCAACCAGTCCCTGCTTCACATCAGGCGGCAATTCTCCTCCGCTTAGCATATTCGGGTTAACAAACAGTATGTACGCCATAGCTAAGAAAGTGGTAACGCCCGCCACAATCTCTTTTCGAAAAGTCGTACCGTTCTTGCTGAATTCAAAATACTTTGCTAAACCTGACTCACTTGCACTGCCGTTCTTTCGATTTCCCAAATGTTCCATCCTCCTAAATAAGTTAAAGATCGATTTCGGAAAAAACCCAGAACCAAAAAACCTAGGATCATCTTTCTCCTAGGTTCCGTACAAAGTTAGGTTCTTATTCAAGAGCGAAAACTTTCTTTACTCCTGCATAAGAAACTAATTTTCGTAGCCAGATCATTTACGGTGACCTCGTAGAGACTCTCAGGCCGATTCCTGAGATTATACGAAACAATAACGTATTTGGTTGGTTTCCTACTATATTGTATGCAGGGTTCTCGATGCTTGTCAATAAAAAACCGAACATTGGTCAGTTAATCATGCGTCGAATGTTTCATCACCCAAAACAAACACCCCCAGTCCTGAAATAAGCTACTGGGGGTACATTTTATGTTGAATGAATGTATTGCGAAACAACTCTTCTGAGGATTATTCCCACTCAATGGTAGCAGGTGGCTTCGACGTAATGTCGTAAACGACACGGTTGACGTTGTCGACCTCGTTGACGATACGTACGGAGATTTTCTCCAGTACGTCCCACGGAATACGCGCCCAATCGGCTGTCATGCCGTCGATGGAAGTTACCGCCCTGATTCCCACGGTGTAGGAATACGTACGGGCATCTCCCATAACACCAACGCTCTTCATATCCGGCAAGGCCGTAAAATACTGCCAAATCTCGCGGTCTAAGCCTGCATTGGCAATCTCTTCACGCAGAATGGCATCGGATTCGCGCACGATTTCAAGCTTATCTTCTGTGACTTCACCTAATACACGAATAGCTAATCCAGGACCAGGGAATGGCTGACGCCATACAATTTCTTTAGGCAGGCCGCACTCTTCCCCTACTTTACGAACTTCGTCTTTGAATAACGCGTTCAACGGCTCGATGAGTTTAAACTTCATATCTTTAGGCAAGCCGCCGACGTTATGATGTGATTTAATTGTCTGTGCTGTTGCCGTTCCGCTCTCAATAATGTCAGTGTACAACGTACCCTGGGCTAAGAAGTCAAAGTCATCAGCCAGCTTGTCCGATTCTTCTTGGAACAAGTAAATAAACTCATTACCAATAATTTTACGCTTCTGCTCAGGATCAGATACGCCTGCCAGCTTGGACATAAAGCGCTCACGCGCATCGATCTTAATGACTTTCATTTCGAACTTACCTACGAAAGTCTCCATTACGCTTTCCGCTTCGTCTTTTCTCAATAAACCATGATCAATAAACATACAGGTTAATTGGTCACCAATAGCTCTATGAATAATCGCTGCTACGACAGATGAATCTACGCCGCCGCTAAGTGCGCACAGCACTTGCTTGTCTCCAACCTTGGCACGGATATCTTGAATAGCATCTTCAATGAAAGACTCCATACTCCATTCACCCTTGCAATCACAAACCTTAAACAAGAAATTCCTGATTAAGTCGTTACCGTATATGGAATGGCGAACTTCCGGATGGAATTGTACTGCATACAACTTCTTCTCCGGATGACTCATCGCTGCTACAGGAGCATGATCCGTACTAGCATCGATCACAAAACCCGCTGGGGGTTCGACGACTAAATCACTATGGCTCATCCAAACCTGCTGGGTGCGTTCAAGACCATGCGCAAGCGAACAATGCTCTGTGAAGTTAACCATCGCTTTACCGTACTCACGTTTACCTGCCTTTTCAACTTTACCTTGAAGTTGATGGGACATCATCTGCATACCGTAGCATATACCGAAAATCGGAATGCCTAAATCATAAATCGCTGGATCCACAAGCGGTGAATTCTCTGCATATACACTAGCAGGTCCGCCTGAGAACACAATACCCTTCGGGGCCATCTCACGAATCTTCTCCACTGGCGTATTAAATGGGATCAGCTCACTGTATACCCCTAAATCACGAATTCGACGAGCAATTAACTGGTTATATTGTCCGCCAAAATCAAGTACTGCAACAAATTCATCTGGCCTAATCATGGTTTACCTCCACCTTAACGTTTAACTTCTAACGTTCAATTAATTCAGTTTATTATATATAACGTGAAAGCGCATCGTCAAGGCAATAGAGGGAGGTTTTATGAAGGCCGGATCAACTTCTTGCTCACTTCGATAATCTCTTGCTCGGTATAGGGAGCATGTCTGAACGTTCCGTAACGTACATTTTCATACATTCGCAGGAATTCAATCATCGCAGGAGCTTGTTGACTGTACGTTTCTGTAACCCGCTCCACGTATTCTCGAATCGTCTGATTCGCTTGAAGAGGCCCGTATGCTTGGAACACCTGCTTCCAAACCTTCTCGAAACGAAGCAGCAGGCGATCCTTAGAACTTCGCATATACCATTGTTTCAAATGGTTTAATCGTATGTACAACGGCAGAAGTAATATGGCTAGGCCAACAGTCCACCATACATTATATTCACGCCCCATATGTTTGAATCCATCGACTAATGATTCAATCCCCGTACGAAATGACGGTTCGGCGAAGCTTCGGCTTATGGATGTGAATGAATCACGAACCCATTGACTTGTCCTTGTCCACATCTTTCTTCCGTAATCTAGAATCGTGTTACCTTGCTGCTGAGGTGCGTCAATGGTGTCGGGTTCCTTTTCCTCTTGAACCAACGAAGGTGAAAGTGTGTCCGCTGTGCTCACACTGTAACCCGGCGTGGCCTCAACGGGCAGCCAACCGATCCCTTCCAAATACACCTCTACCCAAGCATGAGCGTGCTTTGCTCTTACTGTGACATGATACATGGATGTTTCTTCATCATAATCAGCTTCACCCGGTGCGAACCCTCTGACCCATCTAGCTGGAACATCTACAGCTCTCAGCATCACGGCAAGTGCCGTGGAGAAATGGTCGCAATAACCGACTTGAGTCTCGAATAAGAACTGATCTACGAAATCCTCATTTGTATCAGGGAAACGTATATGATTTGTTTCGTATGGGTACTGCTCTTTAAGATACTGTTGAATAGCCTCTACTTTCGCCCAATCATTCTTCGAGCTAGCCGTTAATCGCTTGGCTAATAAACTTACTCTCTCAGGCAACTGCCCTGGAAGCTGAGTGTACTGCTCTTTCACAGCAACAGTTAATCCAGCTTGTCCCGTCTTCAAAGCTGCGGCGTCTGCGGGATTCAAATCCAGTTTAGGAACAGCAACTTCAACCTTATAATAAGACAGCTCACCGTTCTCGGCCTTCCACTGTTGTTCCTCATTGTTATAACGAAGCGAAGCATTAGCATGCACCATGTTATCAGTGCCGCTTAGACTTCGAACTTCTTGAAGCTCCCCTCCTATGAATAGCACCTTCTCTGAAACGGGAGTGTGAAAGAATACCTCCTGAGTTAATGTGGTCTTCTCTAATGAAGGATCATATAAGGAGTGGTTGGCGTAATGAATTTGATCAGGGTTAAGTTGTATTTCCTGGTCGTTCAGAGATTGCCAGCCCTTGCCTGTATAGACTGCTTTCGACTCCGCACGCCAATAGGTCAGCCTCGGCGTTTTAGCCTCGAAAATAATGTCTTCGCTAAGCTCCACGCTACCGCCTAAAACACGGTCTTCCTCACTATAACCGGAAACACCCTTACTTCCTCCATTAGACAGATTAAACCATGCCGTTTCCACTGCATAATCCTGAAGCAGCCCTTCGAACAACGTACTCCATGAAGCAGATGATGAGCGTTCTGCTGAAACAATAGATAAGGACCCGCTTAGTCCAACAAGCAAGCCGACACAAACTGTACTTATGGCTATCCACTTCCAATAGAACACTGACGGAACCTTCGCCATTCCATACTTACGTTGAAGACGAGGCAGCGACAACAGCGCCTGGAGCAATAAACCGACAAATAATACACGTATATAAGCAAATCCAATCGAAGCCTCTCCCCAAATCTCCATTGCTAACAAGTACGCGAAAGTGATGACCACAAACCATAGAATCCTCTGCCTTTCCATCATAAATGTCTTAACGGCATAGGTCAGAATCGCCCATCCTATTAAAAACAAAAAGGTTCGCAGCTCAGAGCTGATATCAAGCCACTGGCCTAGAACGATAGAAAGCACATCTTCACCCAACGTGGAAAACAATTGCTGCCAGCCGCTCATTTGAAAAGGCAGACCCCATTTAAAAAAGTAACTCAAGGTCTGCAATACGATCAGCAACTTTAACAATCCGTTCCATACCAAAGACACCTTTAATAAATCGACTGCTAAAAAGCCTACGATTGCAAGTACAAACGGCTCCATAATGTACAAGTCAGTATGTTTTGACAGCATGAACAACGGTCTCAACCATTCCCAGAACAAGAGAAAGAGCAGCGCACTGAACAACACCGATTTAAAGCCTGTTGCGTATTTAGGCAATGCCATTCACCGTCCTCTCTTTATGCTCCTGAGATGGGCATGGAATTGATCGGAATAAACAGCCTGCTTGTCTGATCTGATCTCGGAATGCCCGTTCATGAAACGAAAGCACCTGAACTGATTGCACATAGATTACTGTTACGGGGCGCTGGTCTGAAGATAGATGCTGCACGGCTTCCAAGAGATCTTGACTGCAATGAGTCGTTATACAGATTTTGGCTTGATCTTTAGGCAACTCTAAGTTTAGTTTCGTTAACAACGTTTTGACGGAGCATGCATCCTGTGGCTGGACTAAAGCAAGCTGCTGAAACAAGTCTTGAACATCATGCGCATTGGAGGCATATACAATCGGATTCCCCATATCATTTAATGCCAGACTCGATTCGAAACCTTCGTCATGCCCGAATTTATACAAACTGGCAGCCAGCTGTATACTGTATTCAAAAGCTTCCATCCATCCTTTGCGCGCTCTATGTATTGTCGTATCCAAACAAATCATAAAAGTCGGTGAACTGGTGGCTTCTAACGTTCTTGTCTTAAGGCATTGATATTTTGCAGATGATTTCCAATGTATATGCTTCAGCGGATCACCTGCGGCATAGTTTCTAATTCCGCTGCTTATGGGTTCTTCCGTCCATTTCCAAGGCAAAGTTATTGAATCACCCGCTGGGCCATGATGCTGTCTAGCATATTGAGAAACAGAAGTAAGCTTAGGCAACACGATAATGCTTGAAGACACCGACAGCCATTTTCGTTTCTGTGTTAATCCGAACAGATCACCTGTACTCACTAATACACCTTTAAATTCATACTCACCCCGTTGTAAATCGTGATGGTGATACTTAAGCTCAATGATCCGCTTACGCCAAGGAAATAATAACCGCTTGTGACTCTCTACTTCTTCACTGCCTTTCTTCTGCCAGAAATCTTCAACTGCTGTCCATAGCAGTGGCAGAACAGAGCGCTGGACAAGTGTTAACGTCACGTTCATTGTTTCGCCGGAAACATAGCGGTTTCGCTCAAGCTCTCTCGTAACTTCCAGCCTATTAAGCATGAAGCATTGAACAGATAAACAATAAAGGACCAGCATGCCAAAAGTATATGTCAGCACCCAGTAAGCAAGCCCTCCTGCAGTG
>CAYUSG010000160.1:0-7626 GCA_964447355.1 uncultured Paenibacillaceae bacterium | reverse complement strand
TGATATACTATTACATTATAACCGTTAATTCCTATACACTTACTATGAATTAAAACTTGGAGGGTTTGTCCATGAATTTGTTAGAGAAAGAAGCGTTGGTTAACCAAGCTGCCGAGGAGTTTGAGAATGCATCTCCAGATGCGCTTTTGTCTTACGCGACTGAGAAATTTTCGAAGATCGTACTAGCGTGCAGCTTTGGTGCAGAGGATGTAGTGTTGGTTGACATTCTAAGCAAAGTAAAGCCAGGAGCAGATGTATTTTACTTAGACACTGATTTCCATTTCAAAGAAACCTATGAAACTCGCGATCGTATCGTTGAGCAATATAAAACGTTAAACTTTATTAAGATGTCACCCAAATTAACGCCAGAGGAGCAAGCGGCGCAGCACGGTGAGAAGCTGTGGGAAAGCAATCCTAATGAATGCTGTAACATCCGTAAAGTTGAACCATTAACTCGTGTACTAGGCCAATACGATGCATGGATTACGGGGATTCGTCGTGATCAAGCCCCTACGCGTGCGAATGCGAAGAAAGTAGAATACGACGCTAAATTTGGCTTGATCAAGTTTAATCCGATCGCAAGCTGGACCTGGGACGATGTATGGAACTATATTCGTGAGAACAATGTAATCTATAATCCGTTGCATGATAACAATTACCCAAGTATCGGTTGCGAGTATTGCACGCGTCAAGTGATGCCGGGTGAAGACCCAAGGGCTGGACGCTGGGCAGGAAATGATAAAACTGAATGCGGATTACACAAGTAATCCAAGCAAAGGGAGGAATAAAGGGTTATGTCTACAATTCAACCTCATGGTGGTACCCTTATTAATCGAGTGGTCACCGGAGCAGAGCGTGAAGAACTTTTAAAGAAAGCAAAAGGTTTAACCAAAGTATTAATTAACGGTTGGGCGATCTCTGATATTGATCTCATTGGTGTGGGGGCATTTTCTCCATTGACTGGTTTTATGAACGAAGCGGATTATAAATCAGTGCTTAATACGATGAAGCTATCAAACGGAGCGGTATGGAGTATCCCTATTACCCTTCCAGTCGACGAAGCTGCTGCCAAAAGCTTATCCATTGGCGAGCAAATTGCGCTTGTAGGTGAAGAAGACCAAGTTATGTATGCTGTTATGAACGTTGAGAGCATATATACTGTAGATTTAAAAGAAGAAGCAGTCAAAACATATACAACAGATGACATTGAACATCCAGGCGTGCAGAAGCTTTTAGCTCGTCCGAATACTTATGTAGGCGGCGACATTCAAGTTTTGAATCGTCCTCAGCCTAAGAAATTCCAAGAGTTTTACTTTGATCCTAGCGAAACAAGAGCTGCGTTCGAACGTAACGGATGGAAAACTGTTGTAGGCTTCCAAACTAGAAATCCTGTTCATCGTGCTCATGAATATATTCAAAAATGCGCAATGGAAATCGTGGATGCTTTGTTCTTAAATCCGCTTGTAGGGGAAACCAAGTCAGATGATATTTCTGCGGATGTTCGTATGAAGAGTTATCAGGCTTTGCTCGAGAACTATTATCCTAAAGACCGTGTATTCCTTGGGGTTTTCCCGGCAGCAATGCGTTATGCAGGACCTCGTGAGGCTATATTCCATGCCATGGTACGTAAAAACTATGGTTGTACACATTTTATAGTTGGACGTGACCATGCAGGTGTAGGCGACTACTATGGCACCTATGATGCGCAGCGTATTTTTAGCAACTTTACGGCTGAAGAATTAGGTATTACACCGTTATTTTTCGAGCACAGCTTCTTCTGTACAAAATGCGGCAACATGGCTTCCAGCAAAACATGTCCTCACAGCAAAGAGGATCATTTGCACTTATCAGGCACTAAAGTCCGTGCGATGTTAAGAGACGGCGTTTGCCCGCCGCCAGAATTCTCTCGTCCAGCTGTGGCGAAGATCTTAATTGAAGGTATGTCCGAAAAAGTCACCTCTTAATCTTAAGAGAGAAAAAAGCATATTTGTCCACCCCATTCCATATAGATGGTATTAAAAAGCTATGGAGACAGCCTTCGGCTGAATAGGGGTGGATTTTTTATGCGCAAACGGAAGAAAATTGTGATTTGGTTGACCTACGACAAGCGATACAGAATGGTATTCACCATCTTGGCCGTCCTCTTGCTTGTTGCGTTATTGAGTTTAGAGCTTCCGAACCAGAATACTCTGGACGAGTTTTCGATGCCGTTATCAGGCAAGAAAATTGCTGTAGATGCAGGACACGGCGGCGCGGACGGCGGTGCGGAAAGCAAGGATGGTCTAATTGAGAAAGATATTACTTTAGCCATTGCCTTATATCTTAAAGATTTTCTTCAGCAAGCGGGAGCAGAGGTGATTATGACACGAGAAGTGGATACGGACTTAGCGGATCCTGATACTAAAGGATTTAGTAACCGTAAGCGTCAAGACCTGATCACTCGAGGAAAGCTGGTTGAAAGGGAAGATGTAGATTTATTAATAAGTGTCCATCTAAACGCCATTCCAGAGAGCAGGTGGAAGGGGGCGCAAACGTTCTACTATCCTAAGCATAGTGACAGTAAGCGTCTGGCTGAGTTAATCCAGGATGAATTAATTCAGAACATAGATGAGAACAATACAAGAAAAGCGAAGACCGTGAGTCACGTTTATCTGCTCAAGGCCGTATCCATGCCTAGCGCATTAGTAGAGGTAGGTTTCTTATCCAATCCAGGCGAGGCGAGACTGATGGCACAAGAATCATACCAGAAACAATTAGCCGCATCCATTTATAGAGGTGTTTTAAGGTTTACGACGGGTGAGACATTAGGCGCTGAATAAATGTATGCTATAATAGTCACAGCAATCAATACAGTAAAGGTGGGGCTCAGGTGATTACAAGGGAACAAGTGTTCGATCGTCTAAAAGGTATTCAAGAACCTAGTATACATAAAGGACTTGTTGAGTTACAGCTTATTAGAGACGTTATGGTTAGAGAAGAGAGCGTATCTTTAACGATCGTGCAGTTAGATGATCATGCTGAAAAGAAGCAGTCGTTTGAACAAGACGTTAAGGCGGCTCTGAATGAAGCTGGTGTGACGGATATACATATACGCTTTCGTGCGATTACAGATTTCGAACGAGGCGAATTGCAGAAGCGGCTGCAAGGCGGGGGCGCAGGTTCGGCAGGAACTTCTGCACAAGGACAGCAGCAAACTCGAACACAGGCACAAATGAATGCACAAGGCACACCCCCGCTCTTGCAGCCAGAATCTGGCGTAGAGTTTATTGCCATCGCGAGTGGTAAAGGCGGGGTCGGCAAATCTACAGTAACCGTTAATCTTGCGGTTGCGTTAGCTAGACTGGGTAAGAAAGTCGGGATTATGGATGCCGATATTTATGGATTTAGTATCCCTGATATGATGGGAATAGAAGAGCGGCCCCAAATGGAGAATAACACCATCATCCCTGTAGAAAGACATGGCGTGAAGGTCATCTCAATGGGCTTTTTTGTTGAAGATAATAAGCCGGTCATTTGGCGGGGACCGATGCTGGGTAAAATGCTGCGTAACTTCTTCTCTGAGGTACACTGGGGAGAGCTTGATTATATGCTCCTAGACTTGCCGCCTGGAACCGGCGATGTAGCTTTAGATGTACATCAAATGATTCCCCAAAGTAAAGAGATCGTAGTGACAACACCGCATGCTACAGCGGCTTTTGTTGCAGCTAGGGCAGGCGCAATGGCGCTGCACACGAACCATGACATTCTGGGAATCGTTGAGAACATGGCGTATTATCAATGCAGCTCCTGCAGTCAGAAGGACTACGTGTTTGGACGTGGAGGCGGCGCTAAATTAGCGCAGGAGCTTCACACTGAGCTGCTCGCTCAAATTCCGTTAGGAGCGCCGGATAACCACCCATCTGAGCCTGATTTCTCCCCTTCTGTGTATAAAGGCGATACAGAAACGGGTCAAATGTATCTCGAGATGGCCAGAAGAGTAATCGAGAAGACAGAACAATAACGCTAATTAAGGGGCTGCCCAAAATGAGCAGCCCCTTAATTTTACCTGCAATCAGAAATTTACGAACTAGAACCGCCGCCTCCGCCGCCTTCTCCGCCAGAACTACCCGAGCTTTTGCCGGATTCACCCTCACTCTTTGCTTGTTCTTCAATGACCTTTTTCATTAATTCCATGAGCTCTACTCGGAACAGAGGGTTTTGCAGCGCATCCTGCATAATACTCATCGCTTGCTGGCGATACTCTTTCCCTTTCATAACATCCGTAATAATTTTCTCAAAATCAGGGCTCTTCATCACATCGATTAGCAGCGTCTGGTATTCAGGATCTTTCATTAAAGCTTTGTGTATTTCTTTATTTTCCTTCTGGACCGCCTTGGCGAACTCGCCGGCAAATTTAGGATCTTTCATTAACGTTTCAAGATGCTTTGGGTAATTTGGATCTGTTAAGACATCTTTTACAGCTAACTGAATTTGCTGCCCTTGCGGGGATGACAGCATCTGCATTATTTTATCCTGTCCTTGCTCCTTGTTTTTAGTTGCCTCCTCAATCGCCTTCTTAGCTTCCTCTGTCTTAAGTATATCGATCACCATGGACTTTGTTTCCTTGTAATCCAAGCCCTGTTGCTGCCCTTGGGCGCCAGAACAAGCTGAAAGCAGGAACATAACGATAAAGACCCAAATCAGTTGCGTTATGCGCATCACCCTGAACCACTCCTTTTTAGTGGAAATGTTCAAATTATGTTCAATTTTAGTCTTAGTATGTGGGCAGAACAAGTCAAATATGTGAAGGGAACATTGGCATTTTCGGAGAAGGTTGGTACAATTAGCTATTAGGAAAGGCTAGAGATGGAGGAGACAAGCTTTGACATTAAGAAAATGGTTTTACTTATTTGGGACTACCTTGGCAGTAGGGATTGTTGCGTCACTCATTACAGGCATATACTTGATGTTTACTGATGCGAACTTTGAGATGCAAGGTATCGGAAATGTGGTCGTCTACTTTATCAACATGATTATTATTGGGGCCACATACAGTGTATTTGCCCAAATGGGATTTTTCGCGTACCTTACCTTGAATTATATAGCATTATATATTTTGAAGCGGATGGAAATGTGGAAGATCGTACAAGTTATCCTGATCGTGGTTGTCCTGTTTGATCTTGTATATTGGCGGTATTCATTGTCGGACAGCGAACAAAGCTGGTTGGTTTACATGATTACACCAACAATTCTATTAATAGCTTCGTGGATTGTTGCCTGGAGAAAAGTACAATTAACGAATAAATCCGCGTGGATTCCCACGCTATTCTTTATGATTGCAGCGACAGCGATTGAAGCCGTACCAGCCCTGCGGTTGAATCCTGAATCTACGTTCTTTATGATGTTTCCCTTGTTTGCATGTAATGCATGGCAAATATTAAAACTGCATACCTTGGTCAAGACAGAACAAAAGAGCTAGCCTGGCAAAGGCTGAGCTCTTTTTTAAACACATTAAGACTATTTTTGCTTATCTTGCACCTCTTGCTGCTCCATATATGTATGATTGATAAGCTCTGATACGGTAACGAATTCATAGCCTTCACTGCGTAATTGGTCAATGATCTTAGGCAGTGCCAGATGCGTTTGTTTACAAGAATCACTTGCGTGAAGCAGGACAATATCTCCAGGATGTGCGCCTTTTACGACGCGGCTGGTAATATCATCTACTCCTTTGTTCATCCAATCATGGGAATCCGTATCCCACTGAATAACCGTGTAGTTAAGCTCTTTAGCGATTTGAAGCACACGTTTATCAAAATCACCATTAGGCAGACGAATTAAGTTAGGAGTTAACCCTGTTTCTTCACTGATGACCTGATGCGCGGTTCTAATTTGTTTACGGATCTCATCATCATCTAAGCTGCTGTAGTTTACATGCTTATGACCATGGCTGCCGATCTCAAAGCCTTCATCAACTAAAGTTTTCACAATGTCGGGATGGCTTTTAGTCCACGGGGAAGAAATAAAGAAGGTCGCCTCGACGTCCTTTTCTTTTAGGATATCAATAATGGGAGCGGGCCGTTTATCCCCCCAACTGATATCAAACGTTAATGCGATGACCTTTTTGTCCGTTTCTACGCTGTAAATCGCCGAAGCTTCATGGATTGAGGTTGAGAACACCGAGACGTTATCTCTCTCAACAACAAAAATGCCAGCTATAAAACAAAGAGAGAATGCCAACACCGCAATTTGCTTGAACCTTTTTGCATTCAGTACGTAGAACACAACTATAAGCCTCCTTCTGAAACGGAAATGGATAAAATTGAAATAAACGCTATATTACAATGTATGCATGTACATACGACATATTCTTAAGAGGCGGGAAGCGGGTTAAGCAGAAACAACCCATACTTTGATCACGAAAGGCGCGGAATGTAAATGAAAAAATATTTAAAAGGGTACTATAGAGATTTTGTAAGCATGAAATGGTATTTAGCACTTTCAACATTGTTATTTACGATAGGTATTATGATTGGGGCCGAATCAGAGATGTTCCATCACTTTTTAGATCAACAGCTTAAAGGGCTGGGCGAAGTAGCCGGGGAACTTTCTGACAAGCAGCATGCAAATGTATGGTTTTTTCTTTTTATTTTCTTTAATAACACCTTGAAATCGATTTTTGTCATGTATTTGGGCGGCTTGCTCGGATTCATTCCGATTATTTTTCTTGCGGTAAATGGGATGATTATAGGCTATTTATTCGTACAAATGTCTGAAGCGGGGCAGAATGTATGGATGTTATTGATTAAAGGGATATTACCTCATGGAATTATAGAAATTCCCGCCATCATTATCGCCTGTGCGTTCGGTTTACGATTCGGAGCGATCGTATGGGTCATGTTCATAAACCTTTTTAGATCAAAAGAAACGAGAACTCAGCACATGGCAGCTGCGGAAACGTTTTTGTATCGGACACTTCATATGATGATATTCCTGGTCGTCACTTTATTTATTGCAGCACTCATTGAAAGCACGTTTACATTCTGGTTAATGAACCAATAATTTGTGAAGAGAATATGAAGGACGCGTTCATAAAATTACCATAAAGTGGACATAACAGTAGAAGAACTTCAATGTTCCTTGTATTGACTTCAGTGAAGTTCAGATCCTCAAGGGAGGTTAATCGAACGTGTTAGGCATTTTATTTAATGATAAAGAGTGCAAGGAATTAGATTACATGCTTCGCAAAGAACTGGATGAAATGCTGCTGGATTTAAGTGATCGCAGAATTGACAGTGAAATACGAAAAGCAATGGAGTACAGATACCGGGTCATATTCCGGATGTATGCAAGAATTGCATCCCCTAAAGAGCTTTCAAAATACGCAAGGGGAAGACATCTGCGATAAAAATAAAATTATTTATCAAAAAGGCTTGACTGATATTATCGAAATATGTTAAATTAATTCTCGCCGCTTCAACAGCGGTAAATACACAACACTTTGATTTAAGTGCACAGCTGGATAGGATTCATGATTTTATATTTGCGAAAATTCAGTTCTAAACTGATTTTAAGAAAAAATAAAAAATGAAGAACATAAAGCTTGCATTGAATCAGAGAATGTGTTAGGATATAAAAGTCGCCAAA
>CAYUSG010000159.1:0-7649 GCA_964447355.1 uncultured Paenibacillaceae bacterium | reverse complement strand
AACCGCCTAGTTTATGTACGCTAGTTGCTGCCATGTCTGCGCCTGCTTGCATAGCTGAGAGCGGCAGTTTTTCGTGAAAGTGAATGTGGACACCATGGGCTTCGTCAACTAGAACAGGCATATCGAAAGAATGAACTAGCTCTACAATTTCTTTCAGATTCGTACATACTCCAAAATACGTTGGGTTAATAACAAGAACCGCTTTAGCATCTGGATGGAGCTGGAGTGCGCGTTTGACAGCTCTAGTGGTGATTCCGTGCGCGATACCTAAGTTCGAATCCATCGCCGGAGAGATGAAGACAGGCTTAGCGCCTGCGAAGATAATAGCTGACATGACAGATTTGTGAACATTGCGCGGTACGATAATTTTGTCGCCGGGTTCACAGACAGACATGATCATAGTCATGATCGCTCCGCTTGTCCCCTGAACTGAGAAAAAGGTGTGGTCAGCACCGAACGCTTCTGCGGCCAGATTCTGGGCTTCTTTAATCGCTCCTGCCGGCTGATGAAGGTCATCCAAAGGGTCGATGTTAATTAAATCTATTGACAGTGCATTATCACCAATAAAATCACGATAGTCTTTATCCATCCCCAAGCCCTTTTTGTGCCCGGGTATATGAAATTGAATAGGGTTTCGTTTGGCGTGTTCTTTTAAAGTTGTAAATAAGGGGGTTAACCTCTGGTCCATAAATAACCGTTCCCTTCGAATTATAATGTAAACAAAATTGAGTATAACAAAAATGGGCTGTGTTGCAAGTGTTCATTTATATGTCACTTAGCGTTTGTTGTTATGCGCGAGGTTATTTATTTTATTTCCAAAGATAAAAAAGTTATGATAGGATTACACATGTGATTGATTACGGGAGGAACAACAATGAAAAAGCCAATGCTGATGATAATGGTCTTATTAATTAATGCGTTTATTGGATTTGGAATCGTCATTCCAGTCCTGCCGGAGCTGGTGTCTCAATTACATTTTTATGTCATGCTGTCGGTCTATTCTGCTGTCTCTTTTATCATGTCACCTTTCTGGGGCGCTTGGTCTGATCGCAGGGGGAGAAGACCTATTCTGCTTACAGGAATTTTAGGTTTTGGACTGAGCTTCTTGATCTTAGCTGCTTCTTTGATTGAAGGCCTGTCGAATAATCAGGAACTGTGGCTGATGTATATTTCTAGAATCTTAGGTGGTTTTTTCTCAGGAGCAGTGGCCTCTTGCGCAGTTGCTTATGTTGCAGATATTACGACGAATGAACAGCGGACTAAAGGGATGGGAATGGTCGGGATGTCGATCGGGCTCGGTTTTATATTTGGTCCTGCGATTGGCGGCCTTCTCATTCCATTTGGCTATGCGGTTCCATTTATAGCTGCCGCAGTATTAGCTGTTATTACATATTTTGTAATATTAAAGCATTTGGGCGAATCTTTACCGCCGGAGAGAAGAACAGCAGGCACAGGAAGTCGGGCATCTCGCTGGAAAGCCTTCCAAGGTCCTTTGAAATACTTATATGTGCTAGGCTTCTTTATTACATTTAGTTTGGCGGGGCTTGAAGGGACTTTACAATACTTCCAAGTTCAGAAAATTGGAGCAACAGCTACTGAGATGGGAATCATGTTTGCCATTATGGGAATCGTTGGCGCACTCGTTCAAGGTGGTGTGGTAAGACGCTACATTAAGAAGGGGACCGAAACACGGTTTATGATCATGGGTTTATTATTCTGCGCCGCAGGGTTCTTCTTAATCTTATTCTCTACATCCTTCTTAACAGCAACGATTTATCTGTCTGTATATGCAGTGGGGAACGCGCTGTTAAGACCTTGCATTACTTCACTGATTACCCAAAAGACTACGGTGGGTCAAGGTATAGCAACCGGCTTAAGTTCATCTATGGATAGTTTAGGTCGGATCGGCGGTCCATTATTCGCATTAGGGTTGAATGTATTTGATATCTCACTGCCATTTATTTCGGGCGCGATTTTGTCATTACTTGCAATTGGATTAGTGTGGGGATTCGTTACAGCGGATCGGGAACGTCAAATGTCTACAGCTGTTTAATAGGTTTACGAGGTTATAAACATTGTAAGAGGCATCCGAAAGTCGATAATACAACTTTGGATGCCTCTTTGATTTTCCTTGCGAAATGTGTTTAGAATGCAGCACGATATAGAGGCAGTAAGGTTTCAAAAGTGCGCTCAATCGTTTGCATTAGAGCTTCTCCATCAGAAACGACGGGGTCATGGCGATCCAATTGCAGCCCGCACATGATTTCTGATTTTTTGATCCGCGTTAATTTATCGATCATGTCTTTAAAATCATTCTTACTTAAGTCCTGATGAAAGCTGACCTCCGGCTTCATGTGATCCAAGGACCAAAAGTATTGCTGAGGCACGCTTTTCATGATGGTATTAAGATTCTTGTTAAGGTATTTTGCAAAAATTTGTTTATGCTTATCGCTTTCATAGATGACAGCAAATTGAATGAAAACATGCGTGGACCACATGCCCACTTGGAAGTGCGGATGTGCTTTATATCCCCGCTTATTGTTGGCCCAAGCAACCCAAGTATCGTTAGGTGGATTGATGGTTCTCCGTGCATGCTTGGCAACATGTGGATACATTTCCTCACCGCATAAAGCTGATAAGTAAGGAGCAATATGATCGCCTATAGCCGTTAATTTAGGGCGAACTTCAGCGATGAGCGCTTCCATTCTTGGTTCGAGACCTGGGATCGTGAATACGTCAAAGTCAGTTGCAGTAAAGCCTTGAATTTGCACAATGTGCCTCCTCTTTAGAATCATTCTAGTTTTATGGTTACTAATATATCATAACTGGCATGATAGAGGAATGCTGTTTGTAGCTTAATATGAATCAATAGGTGAATTTAACTTGAATGAGGCAGGTATTTTTATGCCCGATAGCGAAGTATTGTTTTAGAATATTATGGATTAGAGAGGGTTTATAACATGCGAAAAGCTTACGTATTGAAATGGTTTCTGGGCCTCTTTGTGTTGACGGGGGTCTTTAGCGCAGGGGTATTCGCTGCTGACGGAATTGAAAGAATCGAGGCAACGCTTCGGCCGGATTACCAGCTGAAGTTGGATGACGAAACAGTGGAACTCGACCAATCTCCCATTGTAGTAGAGGGCAGTACTTATTTGCCTGTACGAGCTATAGCTGATTTACTCGACGTTCAGATCGGTTGGAACGGTACGAATAAAACCATTTATATTACTAGTCCCAAACCATCTGAGGATCCACCTCGTACAGAACCGTCACAGTCAGGAAGCGTTACTGATTCCGACGGACATGACAATACGTCATCCAAACCAGAAGTGAACTATCCGAGGAATACCGTTTTAGCGGGAGAAATTAAATTGAAATCGTTGATCAATTATAATATTCACTACTTGGGGGAAGAGTACCCAATGGTGGCGAATTCCATTGATAATGCTATTTATTTCAGAGTGAAGGATCTTCAGAAGCTGGATATACCGCTGGGCGGTCTTAAGGTGTATAAAGATGAATATACCGGCGATCTCTATATGCAGAGCATTGAACTTGACGGCCGATGGGAAGAACAACCTGGATTTGATTTGTATGATAAACCTGTCATCACAGGAGAAGATAATGAGGAGAAATTAAAGTTTCTCAGAAAACACAGGCCCGGCTATTCCGTCAATGGTTTCTCGTTATCTGACAGGGTTTGTTATTCCATTGATAAGCTGCCTGATAAAGACAATACCTTTTTGTACCTCTGTCAATTCGCTGGTGCTGATTTGTATGGTTATGAGGTCACACTGAAATATAACAGCGCATCGGAAGCTTGGTATGCAAGCAAAACGAAAAGCATCCACTATGGAAATCTAGACGAATTAGAAGATGATGAAGATGATGACGACGATGATTGAACCTTTAAGGATACTAATCGATATGGAATTCAAAAGCAGTTCCACATGTCATTCATAGCTTGAATGGTAAGGTCGTTTTCCCTTTGGGAGAGCGGCCTGTTTAGTTGCTGGACAAATGCCGCAATTTTATTAAAAAACTTAAAAATAATCAATAAACCAAGTTGCTAAAACATATGAATCAGTATAAGATAAAAGTAAGAACAAATTGTCTGAACATTCAGTCAAATTGATACCATTTTGTACAATGGGAGGGATTTGCCGTGAATAAAAGTTTTGAAGTTGAGTATTGCAACCTTGATTTGCGTTTTAACCGCCGGCTTATCCAAACATTCATCAAAGACTTGATTCAAGAAGGCTATTCATTGTACTGGAGCGAAAGTGATCATCAATTCATTATTTCCATCCGTTTGGGTCGCAAACTGGTGAAATTAAAATTCGAGCGCAGCCATGACGCTTTTAAAATGATCGGAACCTATTCCTTTAAGGATGAAAAATTAGCTGAGATTATGGAAAAAGTCATTAACGATACGCGCGGGCATGCTGTGGTCAAACGGTTTAACGACCGCCAAATATTAATTGAAAATATTATGTACGGCGAAATCATCAGAACAGTTGAAATCAGCGGCGTGGAGCATAAAGTGATTTACCAAAGAGAGCCTATGGTCACCATGGAAGAAATTACGCAAGCCTACAAGTCGAACCGCGCCGAGGAGCGTATTCCGGTATTGCGGCTGGAATTGGATTACGAGCTTGCAACCCTTTACGACTACATCCAAGAAGGGAACATGGAGGCTGTTGAGGCTACAAAAGACAAACTCATGACATTGCGACAAGAAATGCTGCTCTTGGAATGTTAGTCACAATTGATGAAAGCGTTTGATACAACTGGTGGGCACTCGCTGAATGAAGCGGGTGTTTTTTTTGCTTGAATTCATCTGCTGTGATAAGATGGTAAATGGAGTAAAAGCGGAAACTTTCATTATCGTTAGAATCCATTGAAGGCTCTAGGCTTGCCTAGGCTAACAAAAGGGTTAAGTATAACAAAAGCTCAAAAAAAGAAACGAAGGATGGAGAGACATGTCAAAACAACAAATTGGAGTCGTAGGTTTAGCTGTAATGGGGAAAAATCTTGCATTAAATATTGAAAGCAGAGGTTTTTCTGTCGCGGTATTCAACCGTTCAAAAGAGAAAACAGATGAAATGATTGCTGAGAATCCTGGCAAACAACTAAAACCGACCTATACAGTCGAAGAATTTGTAGCGTCACTTGAAGTGCCTCGTAAAATTGTGATCATGGTAAAGGCGGGCGGTCCTACGGATGCAACGATTGAATCCTTGCTGCCTCATCTTGATGAAGGGGATATTCTAATAGATGGCGGGAATACGTTCTTTGCTGATACACAAAGACGTAACAAGCAATTGGATGAGAAAGGCATTCGCTTTATCGGAACAGGGGTGTCCGGCGGTGAAGAGGGCGCGCTAAAAGGTCCTTCCATCATGCCAGGCGGCCAAGAGAGTGCATATAAACTAGTGGAGCCGATTCTGACGGCGATTTCAGCTAAAGTAAACGGAGATCCATGCTGTACATATATTGGGCCGGATGGAGCAGGCCACTATGTAAAAATGGTGCATAACGGTATTGAGTATGGGGATATGCAACTGATTTGCGAGGCATACCATTTGCTTAAGGACGTATTAGGGGTTAGCACGGAAGAATTACATACGATCTTTACCGATTGGAATCAAGGTGAACTCGACAGCTATTTGATTGAAATTACAGCAGACATTTTCTCCAAGAAAGACCCTGAAACGGGTAAAGCCATGGTAGATGTGATATTGGATTCTGCAGGACAAAAGGGAACTGGAAAATGGACAAGCCAAAGTGCCTTAGATTTAGGCGTGCCGCTTTCAATTATTACGGAATCGGTCTTCTCACGTTTCATCTCAGCAATGAAAGATGAGCGCGTTCAAGCAAGCAAAGTGCTGAACGGTCCGAAATCCGAATCGTTCTCTGGAGACAAAGCAGCATTTATTGAAGACGTGCGCAAAGCGCTTTACGCAAGTAAAATATGTTCCTATGCTCAAGGTTTCGCCCAAATGAGAGCTGCATCTGAAGAATACAACTGGAATTTAGATTATGGCAAAATTGCAATGATTTTCCGCGGCGGTTGTATTATTCGAGCTGGATTCCTGCAAAATATCAAAGATGCATATGATAAAGACGCTGGATTGAAAAATCTTCTGCTTGACAGCTACTTTAAGCAAATCGTTGAATCTTATCAGGATGCATGGAGAAACGTTGTTGCCACAGCTGTTAAATATGGTATTCCTGTGCCGGGCTTCTCAACTGCACTTTCTTACTATGACAGCTATCGTACTGAGCGCTTGCCTGCTAACCTGCTGCAGGCCCAACGAGATTATTTTGGTGCCCACACCTTCCAGCGTGTGGACAAAGAAGGAAGCTTCCATTTCCAATGGATGGATGCTGAATAAGAAAGCCGTACTGCAAACTAATTTGTAGATGCTCGCGAGTGTGAGGTTAAGCCGTGGCAGGCTTCAGCAATCCAAGCTTTCAGTCTATCGGATTCTTGATCAAAGACTTGCCGTCTATGAATAATGAGCATCGCTGCTTCCGCAAAATTCAAAAAATTAGTCATTAAACGTGGTTGGGGAAGTGCCAGTAATCTGGGATCTTCTTCAACCACTTTATTTTTAATATAGTCCAGTACCCAAATGATATCTTCCTTGCACAGGATATGCTGCGGACTCAAGATTTTCTCTAAGCGCGGCGAAGCATTTTGGTTAAGAGCAGGGATCATAAGCTATCTAACTCCTTAATATTCATTTTTGCGATCTTAGATTAAATGGATCATTACCATCATTACTCTAGTGAGTTATATTTTATACAAGGTTTTTGAAAAAAAATAACATGATAGAATCGATCTTTGATTCATATGTGGATTGAATTCCTATTGTGGAGGGAGCATCATGCAGATGAATAATTCTAATGTGATACTAATTGGTTTTATGGGCACTGGAAAGTCTAGTGTAGGCAAGGCACTGGCTGAACGTCTAGGCTGGACCTTCATTGATTCTGATTATGTCATTGAACAGCAGGAGCGTCGAAGTATTCCCGACATCTTCGCTCAGGAGGGTGAAGCTTATTTTCGAGAAGTGGAGCACCAAGTGATTCGTCAATTGTTAACTGAAAGCGGGCAAGTGGTGGCAACAGGCGGGGGGGCGGTGCTCAGACATGATAATCAAGCGCTCATGCTGAATGGAGGCTTGGTCGTAGCCCTTACAGCTTCACCGTCAGAGATCTTGCTGCGGGTAAAGAAAGACGGTGATCAGCGACCCTTGCTTCAAGGGAACGCAGAGGACAAAATATCTGTGCTTTTAGAATCTCGAAAGCACGCTTATGACTTCGCCCACACTTCAATTGACACTACGAATTTATCTATTGAACAAATTGTTACCGCTATCTTAAATGAGCATGCAAACGAACAAGGATAAAGCTTTTAAAACATATATATGCGTGGCTTTAGGGGGCATGCTCGGATCGGCTGGAAGGTATAGTCTCAGCGGTATTGATGGTATGATCATAGGAAGTTTTCCACTTGGAACAGTGTTTTGTAATGTACTAGGCTGCTTTATCCTAGGATTCTTAGCGGCTTATAGTGAACAACTTCTACCGAAGCATCCTGAACTCAGGTTAGGCCTAACGACGGGCTGTATTGGTTCGTT
>CAYUSG010000158.1:0-7703 GCA_964447355.1 uncultured Paenibacillaceae bacterium | reverse complement strand
ACCATAAGTTCATAACACTCCTAACCTAACTAGAAGGAGAATAGCGCTCGAATTAAGTCGGTAAGTTGATCCCAGTAGGATTGCTTGTATGTATTAGCGTCCGTGAAGGAAAAAGCAGCAGTGTTATGTTTACCCTTTAATAAGGGGCTGTTCGGTTCAACCAGAAGCACTGAGCCAATGACATGATCATTTAATGTAAATTCCAGCTTCCCTCTTTCACCTAGACGATACTCTAACGATTCCTGCTGCAGCTTGCTGATCACTGCCTTGACCTTATTGCGCTCATCCTCATGCAGCGGATAGGTGAACGTCTCAAGCGCTACATAAGGTGTTCCCTTTAGTTTACTGCCCTTCTCCACTAACACTTCTAAGGGAAAATGTTCAAACCCGTAATCGAACATTTTACCGTGATCAATCCAGTCCGTTCCGTCATTGAGTGTCACTACAGCGAGCTGCTGCCCATGACGAGTCGCGGATGTAATTAAAGTACGATGCGCTAATTTGGTATACCCTGTCTTGACCCCGTCAGCCCCTTCATACATGCTTAGCATGCGATTCTTATTTCGCCAGACATGATCCCATTTTTCGTGGGGATTGGGCACGCGAATCGATTTGGTTTTCACGATTTCCCGAAACACTGGATTCTTTAATGCATAAGCTGTAAGCTTAGCCATATCATTGGATGTTGAATAATGCCCTTCTTCGTCTAAGCCGTGAGGGTTTTTGAAACTTGTATGCTTCATCCCCAGTTCTTCCGCCTTCTGATTCATCAAATAAGCAAATCCCTCAACAGATCCTCCAACATGCTCTGCTATCGCAATTGCGGCATCGTTTCCAGAGCGAAGCATTAAGCCATATAACATATGATGCAAGCTCATTTCCTCACCAAGTTTTAAATAGATCGAACTGCCCTCTTTACCGTATGCGTTACGTGACACTTTTACCTTGTCTTCGAGATTTCCTTGTTCAATAGCAATAATAGCCGTCATAACCTTGGTTAAGCTTGCTATGCGCATCGGTTTGTCACCTTGATGTGAATAGAGGATACGGCCGGATTGAACATCAATAAGGGTTACGGATTCAGCGTTCGTACCTGGAGCTGCGTTAATAGCTGTCGGCACACATAAACTACATATTAGAACACAAAGGAATAAAGGTTTCAACACGATTGAGGCGGCTTTCATTTTTTCCTCCTTTACTCAGGTGCAAGCAGTATTACTTCCAGTGTTTTTCTCTTGTACATGTATATGCTTATCCCACCCGGATATGTCCAAACAAAATAAAGCTGTGCTAGGTTCGATCCATAGCACAGCTTACTTGTTCCATCTTCAACACTTTGTATCTTATAAGATATACATTATACTTCCCTGAAATGAATCAATTTCATAATGCGCTATATTGCTATGAATGAAATTGATTCGAGTTATAAAATAATATTGTTTTCAGTAATTTCTGTGGTGCCGCCTTGTCCTTGCGCCTTGTTTCCCTTAATCATGCTTTGTATTTTATCCACAACTTGCGGTGCTGAATCAATCACCCGTTCAAGTAAATGCGTTTGATTATCCAGCGGCACGACCTTGGTCCCCTCTTTACTTACAACCAAGAAAGCAATCGGTGTGATGGATACCCCGCCGCCGCTGCCGCCCCCAAAAGGAAGGGCCACCGAAGCACGAGACTTATCCGTGCTGCCATTGCGATGAACCGCATCGTCATCCTTATCGATGACAAATTCACTTCCCCCTGCCGCGAATCCGAACCCCACTTTAGAGATCGGTAGAATCACACTACCGTCCGGTGTTTCTACTGCATCCCCCACAATGGTATTGACGTCCACCATTTCCTTGATGTTCTCCATTGCAGTTTGCATTAAGCCTTGAATAGGATGTTCTGCCATGTTCTAAGTCCTCCTTTCACCTTCATTACACGCATGAGTAAGTGCCATCCTGCTTTTATAGCGTAACCTAAGCGAATTTTTGCTATGCATTGAAGTTCAGTGGAAAATTGTGTTTGATTGTAAAGCGGATTGACGCTTACATAAGGCTTGGCTTCTAATTGAATATGCGAGAAGATAATCGACAGGATGGAACTTTTTAGCCCCCAGACCACCCCCGTCGTAATCGCTGTTTCTGGGGCGTCTCCCACACCTATATGCGAATCCCATCTAAATTCTGTACAACGCACCCGCTTCATAACGTCACGCAGCCAACCGAGCAAATCTAATGTATGTTTAACAATATCTTTGCCATAATGATAAAAATCAGAAATGGTCTCAGCTGTAATTTTATTGGCCTTTTTCGAGTCAGCTGATGCACTGGATTCATGTTCTACTTTTCTTTCAACCCTGATCCCTTCTGAGACATTCTTAAACTGGATGACGGGCACAACGATTCGATACCGAACTAAACCATATAAGCCTTTAATGGACACGACCAGACGATCATCATGTTCTAATCTAGAAAACGAAATATGTACATGGACAAAACTGACACAAGCAAGCACAAGCATCAAAACGAGCAGCACACAAACGGTCAGCCACAGCATCTACATTCCCCCTAAACATACAAAAACTCCGATGGCCGATCCTATCGACCACCAGAGTTAGTATCCGTCATATATAGAGAGAACATACCCGAAATCACGCCGAAAATAAATTATTCAGACTCAGGTGTATTCCTGTCATTTGAATTCTCATCAACTTCAGGTATTGCTACATCAGACTGCAGTTCTTCAAAGGACAATTGCATATCATCTAATTTATTGAACAGCATGCGGGTTTCTTCTTCCAAGTTATCATGATTGACAAACGCTTCGGTGTCTGGAAGCTCCTTGATGCTGCTTAATCCGAAATAATCTAAAAATGATTTGGTTGTACCATACAGTATAGGACGCCCAATCACTTCAGCACGCGCCACCTCTTTAATTAAATCTTTAGCTACTAAGGTTTGAATCGCGCGGTCTGATTTAACACCTCTGATTTCTTCAACCTCTATTCTTGTGATGGGCTGCTTATAAGCAACGATTGCTAACGTTTCTAATGCCGCTTGGGATAATGTGCCTCTAGAAGGGGATACGGCAAGCTTCTGAAAATAACCAGCATGCTCTGGTCGAGTCGTGAGCTGGTAAGTTCCGGCAATTTCAATCATCTGGATGCCGCGCTTCTTCCGTTTGAAATCAGCTTGCAGATCTTTGAGCACATCCACGACTACTTCTGTGTCAACCTCAATAACCTCTGCAATTTGCTTGGCCTCAAGCCCCTCGTCTCCTGCTACAAACAGCAGACCCTCAATAATTGATTTCATCTGCTGATATTCCATCAGTAAGTCCACCCTCAATCGCCTCGATCACAATGTCTTCAAACAATCCATATTGATAACATGTTATTTTTTTCATTTTCATCAACTCTAATAATGCCAGAAACGTCACCACGATCTCATGCCGGCCAAGCTCCTGATGAATAAGTTTTGAAAATAATAGCTTCCCTTGATGCTCTTCCAGATAATGAATCACTTCAAAGATACGGTCTTTCACAGAAATTTCATCCCGTTTAATTCGCGACACTACATTGCGTTTGGCTGAACGCTTTAAAGCCCTCTGAAAAGCAATGACAAGATCGGCTACGTGCAGCCCTTTCACAGGATTTTCCTTCGTCTCTGGCAAGAACGGGCTCAGATCTTCAGGCACTTTGGAGAAAATAAGACTGCGCTCCAGCTCTCGATCTCTTAAATGCTCGGCCACACCTTTATATTTGCGGTACTCAATCAGCTTCTGAATCAATTCCGCGCGAGGATCGAAATCCTCATCCATATGCTCCAAATCAAGCTCAACCACAGGAGGTTTGGGCAGCAGCATCCGACTTTTGATAGACAGAAGCGTAGCAGCCATGACGAGAAATTCACTGGTGACATCCAGTTGAAGCTCCTGCATGGTTTCAATATATTTCATGTATTGATCCGTAATTTGACTGATGGGGATATCATAAATATCCACTTCTGCCTGGTCGATTAAATGCAGCAGCAAATCCAGCGGACCTTCGAAGGTCTCCAGCTTATACAGCACAGTCATGTTAGCTCTTCTCCATTACAGTTGCTTCGTTAAATTAGCCATTTCGATGGCGGAAGCTGCTGCTTCCCAGCCTTTATTACCCGCTTTGGTACCAGCTCGTTCTATGGCTTGTTCAATGCTGTCTACTGTTAATACACCAAAGATCACAGGCACTCCTGTTTTTAGAGCGGCGGCTGAAACACCTTTAGCAGCTTCATTGCAAACATAGTCAAAATGCGGTGTTGAACCTCTAATGATAGCTCCAAGCGTAACAACCGCGTCATACTTCCCGCTCTCTGCCATCTTTTGGGCAATAAGAGGAATTTCGAACGCACCCGGAACCCAAGCAATATCCACATTAGCCTCATCGCCGCCATGTCTTTTGAACGCATCCATAGCACCGCTTAGCAGTTTCCCTGTAATAAATTCGTTAAAACGACCGGCAACAATGCCGAATTTCAGATCTTGCGCGACCAAATGGCCTTCAAATAATTGTCCCATTGTTTTCAGCTCCTATTCTGCATCGTTGAATTGCAACAGATGTCCTAGTTTTAATTTTTTGGTTCTTAAGTAATTGGCATTATCTTCATTCTCGGGCATTTGGATCGGTACACGCTCCACAATTTCCATACCGTAGCCCTCTAATCCTTTGATTTTGCGAGGATTGTTCGTTAACAGCCTAATTTTACATACCCCTAAATCCTTTAGGATTTGGGCCCCAATGCCATAATCTCTTAAATCAGGTGCAAAGCCCAACTTAATATTCGCGTCAACGGTGTCTAATCCCTGCTCCTGTAGCTGGTAGGCTTTTAATTTGTTAATTAATCCAATGCCTCGGCCTTCTTGACGCATATATAACAGTATACCGGATCCTGCCTCGTCAATCTGCTGTAATGCTGCAGCTAACTGCGGGCCGCAATCACATCTATGGGAGTGAAAGACGTCACCTGTTAAGCATTCAGAATGCACCCTGACTAATGTCGGCTGGTTCGAATCGATTTTTCCTTTCACAAATGCTACATGTTCTTTAGCATCCACCACATTCGTATAGGCCACCGCCGTAAATATTCCAAAGTCGGTTGGCATTTTCACTTCGACTTCCCGGTTGATCAACTGATCCTTTTCATTGCGGTAACGAATCATATCTTTAATCGATATCAGCTTAAGATCATGCTTCTTGGCTATTTCAGCCAGATCAGGCAAACGGGCCATAGAACCGTCTTCTTTGATCACTTCGCAAATTACAGCAGCTGGATAAGCTCCGCACATCTTAGCCAGATCAATCGCTGCTTCCGTATGCCCTGCCCTTCTTAGAACGCCACCGTCTTTGGCGATCAATGGAAAGATATGACCCGGTTTTCTAAACGCTTGAGGCCTCGTATTAGGATCAATCAGAGATTTGATCGTTCTAGAACGTTCATGGGCTGAGATCCCCGTCGTTGTGTCTACATGGTCAATGGATACGGTAAATGCTGTTCCGTGATAATCCGTATTTCGGTTTACCATTGGCGGCAAATCCAACTCCTGGGCCCTTTCAGCTGTAATAGGCGCACAGACCAGACCTCGCCCTTCTTTAATCATAAAATTAATAACCTCTGGCGTCGCTTTCTCAGCAAGTGCGATGAAATCCCCTTCATTCTCACGGTCCTCATCATCCACTACGATAACTACTTTTCCCAGCATTAAATCATAGATCGCTTCTTCAATTTGGTTTAACTTAACAGGTTCTCCCACGGCAGTTCTCCTCCTTCAGTCCATTCGTTTTCTGTTGAGCGGTTGAGCGGTTGGCCCTAGCTAAGCAAATCCATGTTCCGTTAAAAACGATAACGATACGCCGCTCTGCTGTTCTGCTGATTGGTCTTGCGAATCCGTGCGATAATGAAGCAGGTGTTCAATATACTTCCCTAATATATCCGTCTCAATGTTTAACGTCGCCCCAGCTTGCTTATGCTGAAGCACTGTTTCAGCAAGCGTGTGGGGAATGATGGAAACAGAGAATGTTCTGCCTTCCGTTCTAACTACGGTTAGACTAATGCCATCCAGTGTAATGGATCCTTTGGGAATAACATATTTCATAAGTTCTGGCTGAGCAAGCTCAACGGTAAAAACAATCGCATTTTCCTCTGGTCTGCGATCAACGATGGTTCCCGTAGTATCCACATGACCCTGTACTATGTGCCCGCCGAATCTGCCGCCTGCCTGCATGGCACGCTCAAGGTTGACGGGACTGCCCACGGTTAATTCCTTTAGATTGGTATGCCTAAATGTTTCAGGCATCACATCCACGGTAAAGTTTGAGCTGTTGAATGATACAGCCGTCAGACAGACACCATTCACAGCTATACTGTCACCTAACGCAATATCTTGAAGCACCTTACGGGCACTGATCGTTAAGCGCATGGCCTGTCCTTTGCGATCGATCTGCTTCATCGTCCCCATTTCTTCAATAATGCCTGTAAACATTAAGCCTCACCACCTTTATAACTGGGATATCCCATAATGCAAATATTGTCATCAAGGGTTTTAATTTGTAATCGCTCTAAGGTGACAGCATCTTTCATCAAGGAAAAGCCGCTAAAATTAAAGCTGCTCGGGGCTCCGTAACCCCCAATAATTTTGGGAGCAATGAATAAGATGATTTTATCTACCAGCTTAGCCTGCAGCATAGCTCCATTCAATGTACCCCCGCCCTCAAGCAGAACGGACGGGATATCACGTGCGCCCAGCTCCTTCATCGCTAGTTCAAGGTCTACCTGCGGACCATGACCGCAAATCACAACTTCCACTCCTAAAGCTTTGAATGTATCAATCTTTGATTTATCAGCTTGAGTTGTAGTCATTATCATCGTCTTAGCGAGCCGATCCTGAATGATTTTTGCTTGAACAGGTGTTCTAAGCTTAGAATCGATGATAACGCGAATAGGATTCAATCCAGTAACAGGAAGACGGGTCGTAAGACTCGGATCATCCTGAATGACCGTCTCCACACCTACCATGATCGCTTCATGCTGGTGACGCAAAGTGTGTACGAATGCGCGGGCTTGATCATTACTTATCCACTTACTGTCGCCGGTGTGCGTGGCAATTTTGCCATCTAATGTACTGGCTGACTTTAATGTAACAAATGGTTTTTTCTCAACGATGAATGTATTGAATTTTTCATTTAAGCTTCTAGCTTCTGATTCCAGAATACCAACTACAACCTCTATACCATGATCACGAAGCTGCTGTATGCCAGTACCCGCTACTAACGGATTAGGGTCCTTGCAGGCCACAACAACCCTTGCTACCTTCTCCGCAATCAGCCTGTCACTGCACGGGGGCGTTTTGCCATAGTGACTGCATGGCTCTAATGTGACATAGACCGTGCTGCCCTCAGCCTCTGAGCCTGCCATATTCAGAGCATGGACTTCTGCATGAGCTGCTCCCCTCTTCAGATGTGCTCCTAAGCCGATCACTCGCCCATCCTTTACAACGATGCAACCTACAACGGGATTGCTGCCGGTTTGGCCCTCAGCTGCTGCAGCCATCTCCAGCGCAAGCTTCATATAGGTTTCGTCTGTAAGCGCGTCAAGTTTCATCTTATATCTCCCTGCCTCATCCCAAGGAACAAAATCACCCTGCGGGTGAATTAAAACACTAAACCCATTCCATAGTGGTTG
>CAYUSG010000157.1:0-7873 GCA_964447355.1 uncultured Paenibacillaceae bacterium | reverse complement strand
GAATTATCCGATTATTGTTTTGTTTGTGCATTGGAAAAAAAGAATGAGCAATATAAGAACGACACGGAAAAAGTAGAAGTGCGAGAAAGAAAAAGCAGGGATTTCACTAAATTTATAGCTTGGTATGAAATGGTTGGAGGAATAATTGGGATTTTCTTGTTATTGATATATGGAGCTTTTGGGGGTGCATTTACTAATTTAGCATCAGTTGGACTCATAAGTATTGTTTTTATACTGTATTCAATTTCTATCATCGCAGGGGTTATGTTATTGAAAAAGTAGGTATATGGGAGAGCCCTTTCATATTTCATTCAAGCAGTACAAATTCCGCAGTTTTTATTCAAAGGGGTTATGTTTACTTTTGTATCAGGGGCTCAATTTTCATTACAATCCTATCATAACTTAGCTATTACAAGTTTTACTTTCAATTTCAATGTACTTAGTACATTTCAGTTTTATGTGAATATAGAAACAACTGCGTTACTGTTTGCAGTAAATATCATTCCAATATTCTTGATCTATTTGCTGATGAGAAAGACAGAAAATACAAGATCCTCTAACACCACATCCGCATGATCGAATTATATAATTTGGGTGATTCTGTGCAAGGAAGGAAATTATTTATTGGGGGGAAGAGCTTTGCGTGCGACCCAAGATATACTAAGTGTTTGGAGGAAGTTTGATAACTTCCCTATGGAAACTTTAACAAAAGCCTGGTACTTTCAACTAACATCTGGTTCAAAGCAACGAACAGTTGAACAGATGAGGGCACATAGGGAGGAATATGGAACGGCAGGTAATTGTTTTGATTTAGCAATTTGGTTACTTGATGAATTCAAAAGAGAGAAATTTCAATGCTATCCAATATTAACTCCCGACTCTCATGTGGCTATCATTGTTGTGAATGAACAAGGCAACAAGTATTTGTGTGATTTAGGGGATCAGTGGATAGAGCCCATTTTAATAGAACCTAATAATGCCGATTATACGGAAGACTATTTGGAGGGTTTCTTTCCAGGTGCAGAAGTGAAGTTGAGTTTTCTAGAAGACAACGTCCTTTTAGTGACTTATAGAAGACCGAATGGTAAACAGCTTCAGCAAACGTATATTTTAGATCCTATAACAGACAAGAGATTATTAGCTGAGGGTGAAAAAACTCAACGAACCTTACTAAGTCCGCTTGTTGAAAAGCGAATTTTTAAAGAAAATGAAGTGATTCACTGGGAATTTGACAATTATATTAGTTTCTTTAGTTCAATGGAAGGAAAGCAGTCCGAAAAGCATCTTCAGTCAACCGAAGAGTGGGTTGAACGGATTAGTGTTGTAAGCGGCATTAATAAGTTTATTATAAGGAGAGCTCTGGACGTTTATAAGCGGATTTTCCCTCCAAATTAGTTGCAACCCAATGTGATATAATGTGAATAACCAAGGGGGTTATATTATTACAAGAAAACGCTTTGTTTCACTAATGATTGTAATTTTACTTTGTTACCTTTTTTCACCTTGGATAAAATCCTTTTGGGAGGCCCCTAATCTTGTTGGCAGAGTAGTTGAACAAGATGGTAATAAGATTCTAGTCATTAGCAATATATCAAAGGATGATATAACAGAGGACATCAGTAAGCTGTTGAAAAATAACTATGATGCAACTTGGGTTAAGTTAGATCTCTTTAACTCTCTTAACAGGTATGATGAAGGGCAAAAAGTACATGTGTGGATGGACTATCTTCAAACAAGTTACCCGGGTCAAACCACCGCTGTTCGTGTGCAGAAAGTGAACGAATAAAGGAATATTTCACAACCGGTTAAATTGAAACGGGATAGAACACTTGTACGATTGAAAGGCTATTGGTAGAATATAGGTACAATTGAATCTTGGGTGGGCATGGTTTCCCTTCAATAAGGAGGTGAAGCCATGGAAGTTAAAGATGCACTAAGTATCATGTTCCTATTTGGAATGTTCATTCTTGCACTTTTAACATACATCAATGTTAACAACAGAAGAAAGTAAAAACCCACCCCAAGGTTGCCGCCAAAGGTGGGTTAAGTCATTTTCTAACTTAGAAGGGAATACCCATCCAAGCCAATTGAGAGGGCCAAGTGTTTGCAGCACTTGGTCTTTCTAATTAACATGATACCATAAATCATAAGAAGGCCTCAAACAAAATTTCCGTAGAATTCAGTTTGAAAGCAGAGATGAAAGTGGAGAACATCTTTAAACCGAGAGGATACAATTCGTAAAGTAATTTGAACACTACATCACAACAGAGGAGGCGTTCTAATTGACCGGTGTATTATCGCATGTCTGCCGGCTTTTTTTAGGTTTGATTTTTTTAGTTGCAGGCCTTAACGGTTATGTTGTCATTGTTGGACTTGAGCCCTTCATTGCAACTAGCCCTGCAGCAATGGCATTATTCGAATTTGAATATCTGCTCATTGTTGAAAAATCTTTAGAGATCCTTTGTGGAGTACTGCTCTTATTCAATCGGTTTATCCCTTTAGCTCTTTCTATTCTATCGCCTATTATCGTTAATATTTTATTGCTTCATTTGTTCCTAGACCACTCGTTACTGCTCTTAGCGGTATTGCTCAGCATCGCTTACGGCTATATGGTGTTCCGTTACAGACATAACTTTAAGGGGATTTTGGAGAAAAAACCAAAATCATCTCAATAAATATGCATGATCAACTCGCTCTAATATTGCATTTCATTCATCATTTCCGGGGAAATGAACTGACAAGGTTCTCTTCCCCTTCCCTATTCGCTCGAATTGAACGGAGGTTAAATTCTATAGCAGTTTTAGCCCCTCTACTAGTTTCCTTGCATCCTTCTTATCCATCGGCGGCAGGACGACCACTGTTAACGAACCTGATGCCACCTCGGTATGACCTGCGTCACGAATCGATAAAAACCCTTGATCCACTAATGCGGTGATCTGCTGCTCGGTTCCTTTTAATACAATTTTCTTCTGTCCCTACTCCAGCCAAGCTTGGAAAAGCGCATGATCGGCCTTCTCGTTTAAGAGTGTATGCAGGGTGAGTGTCGTGGCGGCATGAGCAACCTGTGCTGCTATTTTCCCTGGTGACATGTTTAATGATTCGTTGACAACATAGTATTGCACCATGTGTTGAGTGTGTGTATCTTCCAATTTTGCACCCTCCAATTGTTCGATCTATTTGCTTGATAGTTTAATATTATGTGAGGTTCCTATGAATTATACTATAAAATTGCTGATATAATAGAGAAAACTGACTAGATTCAGCAGAAGGGCAGGATGAAATTGAAGCATATCGGACTATTAATAGATTTAGATGGCACTTTGTATAAAGGCAACAACAAGATAAATGGGGCTGATGTATTCATTGATCGTCTCAGAGGGCTTGATCTGCCGTTTCAATTTGTAACGAATAATTCGTCCCGCACGCCTGAGAGTGTAGCGGATCATCTAACACAGATGGGAATTGATGCAGACAGCTCTGAAGTGTATACAGCAGCGCAGGCAGCGGCGCAGTATTTGATTGAGGATGATCAAGGAAAAAGCGTATTTATGATTGGAGAACAGGGTCTTGAGTGCGCGCTGGTTGAAGCGGGGTTTAAGATAACAGATGAGATGCCAGACTATGTGGTACAAGGGATCGATCGGCAGTTTAATTACGCTAAGCTGAAACAAGCGGTTCAGTCTATTCAAGCAGGGGCTAAATCGATTCTCACGAATCCGGATTTGCTGTTACCCTCGGACAACGGGCTCATTCCCGGAGCAGGGTCTATATCGGCAGCTATTGAAGCTGGGAGTGGGGTAAAACCTGTGGTGATCGGAAAACCTTCCAGCATCATTACGGGCTATGCCATAAAGCGACTTAACCTTGCGCCTGACCAGATTTGGATGGTTGGTGATAATATGATGACGGACATTGGAGCAGGGAAATCCGCAGGCTGCAAGACAGCGCTAGTATTAACAGGGGTCGCAACGAAGGCCAATCTTGAGGCGCAAATACAGAAGGCGGGCTTCGAACCGGATGTTGTTTGCGATGATCTGCCTCATTTCTTAGACTGGCTTCAGGCCAATAACCTGTAACTTCACAGTCGAACAAGGCTGTGGTATAGTACCTAGTGAAATAAACCCTAATGGAATTAAAATGGATAACAATAGAAAGTGTAAAGGGAGAAGATAACGCATGACAAAGCAACAGCATCGTGCTGGACGAGCACCCGAGGAGTTGCAGGATATTACACTCCTGGGGAATCAAGGTACGAAATACTTGTTTAACTATACACCCGACGTTCTAGAAGTATTCGATAACAAACATCCTAATCGTGATTATTTCGTAAAATTTAACTGTCCAGAGTTTACAAGCTTATGCCCCATTACGGGCCAGCCGGATTTTGCAACTATCTATATATCCTATATACCAGATATCAAAATGGTGGAGAGTAAGTCGTTGAAGCTGTATTTGTTCAGCTTCCGTAATCACGGCGATTTCCACGAGGATTGCATGAATATTATCATGAACGATCTGATTCAATTAATGGATCCCCGGTATATTGAAGTTTGGGGTAAATTTACGCCAAGAGGCGGCATTTCCATTGATCCTTATTGTAACTATGGACGCCCTGGAACCAAATACGAGGCGATGGCAGAACATCGCTTATTAAACCATGATCTTTATCCTGAGAAAATAGATAACCGTTAAACGTTATAGGTACGTGCTGTGGAATACCTGCCCCTTAGGTAGCAGACAGGTACTGGAGTGCTGATACTAATGAATTTGCGGCTTGCGTGAACTTTTGATTTTCTTGACGAGCTTCGGAAGATGCTTCATTCCCCTGATCATGGTTCCTTTACAGAGAGGGCACTCGGGTGAAGCAGATGATGCCATCTCTTCACGAAGCCAAGCCTTACAATCACTGTTTCTGCATCGCCAAATGGGAACAGGGGTTACGTCTTCTTGTGGTCTGGTCTCATTCTGCACAGTTCAACACCTCCAACCATAAGGTCTCCAGTCTTAGTTATAAACATTCCAACACAGGCACAATGCGTGGGAAGGATCACTTCAGACTTAAGTCTATTTTCCCTATGGAACTGAAAAACTTGATTGTATAGTGCGTTAAGTCTATGATGAGGTTTAAGGGAGGATGGACCAACATGTTCGGAATAGATACACCACTGCTATTACTTATGGGACTAGCTATTATGGGGGTAGTGAGCAAGAATGAGACCGTAGCGATTGCTATGTTAGTCCTTGCGATTATGCGATTAACCCATATGAATAAAGCCTTTCCTTATTTGGAGAAGTTCGGAATTACGGTTGGCGTTATTATCTTAACGATTGCTGTGATGTCTCCAATTGCAAGCGGCAAGATCGGCGTCACAGATGTGTTCAGAACGTTCACGCATTGGCAATCATTATTAGCGATAGGCATTGGCATTTTTGTTTCTTACTTAGGTGGTCGGGGTGTCGCAATGATGTCAGGACAGCCATTAATCGTAACGGGCCTCTTAGTCGGCACAATCATAGGGGTGGCTATCTTCAAGGGTGTTCCTGTGGGGCCGTTGATTGCTGCAGGTATGTTAGCGCTTGTACTCGGGTATAAGTCTTAATGTTTAAGCAAGTTTTAAGCAGACGGATTCATGGTTATGATCAAGACAGCCGGATAAGGTTGTCTATTTTTTTGTTCAAAAAGTAAAATAATTAATACATTTTGTAAAATATACTTCACATTCATGGTGATATGGATTATATTTACAGTATAAGGAGGTGGTGGTTGATTGAATCGAAACGGTAAATTGGTGAATAAACTCAATGTGCTAAGAGCGACACAACGATGGTCTCAACAGGAGCTGGCAGACAAGTTAGGGGTTAGCAGGCAGACGATCATTTCGATAGAGGCGAATCGTTATAATCCATCGTTAATTTTAGCCTTTGAAATTGCCGCGTTGTTCGACGTGGGGATCCAGGACGTTTTTCAATATAACATGGAGGAGGTTGAGAACGAATGAATACATTAATGATCATCGGATCCGCTGTAGCGGTCTTGAGCTTGTTAAACATATTGTTTTTCCAGTGGAAGGAAGGGAATGATGAGAGAGGAAAATTTATTTTGCACCGAACGTATTCAGTAGGATACAGCCTGCTTCTCGGTGGTGTACTGTTGATGCTCTTATTCGTTAACTGGTCTGAGCCTGCGATCCTCATAGGATTGACGAGTAAAGATACGTTGTTCTTAACATTATGTCTATCGGCTCTTACGGCTGGTATCTCATTACAAGTGCTTAAGCGCAAATATTAATGTAAAGAAGGGGTTGTTTAAGTCGATTTGTTGGCTTGACAGCCCCTTCTTGCATTGTGCGGCAGGTAGTGTTGATGTCAAATTTATTCTTGCAGTGTCTTATAATGCTCGATGCCTGCGAGAAAGGAATGGATCAGCGCTGAGAAGCTTTGATCGAGATCTAGAGGCATGCCGAAACCGCTCTTGCGCTCTAATGATGAGAAACCGTGAACGATGCTGCGGAAACCGCGCACCGCATGCATGGCTTGATTGTGCTGGAGTCCAAATTGCATCATCACATGGGCAGCCAGGCTCACGACTTGGCCTGCGGCCTCTTGAAGTTCCGTTTGTTCAGCAGCAGGAGCTTGAATCGTAGCTTCATATAAGCCGGGATGGTTTCTTGCAAATAACAAGTAAGCTTGGGCTAATGCCTGAACAGCTTCTCGTTCAGCGAGACCTTGTATGGATTGCTCCATGTACTCATACAACAACTGCAATCCCCTTAATGCAAGCTTAGCTCTTAAATCAGGCAGGCCGTTTATATGATTATATAAGGAAGGCGTTTTGATCGTTAACTTCTTGGCAAGCTCCGCAAGACTAAGCTGCTCGTACCCGTGGGTGTCTACTAATTCGGTAGCAGCCTGCAGCAGCGTTTCTGTATCTAATCCAATTCTGGGTGACATCTTAACTGCTCCTTTCAGGCGATAAGCGGCGACGCGCGCTCTCTATCGCTTGGTTCATATGAGGCAGTGGGTCGTGAAGCATTTGGCCATGTCCCACTGCAAGTAAGGCAGGTTTAAGGCTTAGCAGCTTTTCTGCACTAGTTAAAGCCGTCTCAGCACTCCAAGTGGCAAGCGCAGGAAAAGGGAAGGTTACTCTCATTTGTCCTGATACGGCTAATCCTCCTCTAGTTTGAAAAGCATCTCCAGCAATCACATATCCGCTTCTAGTATCTATGAAGCTCATAGATCCGGGTGTATGTCCCGGTGTCTCAATGGCTTGTAATGATCCAATTCGATCTCCGTCCTGCAGTAGTACATCCGGTATGGTTTTAATATGCTTCGGGATGCCACCTTTAATAGGTACTTGGAGTTCATCGGGTTCAAGACTTCGATCCCCTTTAAGTAACTTAGCATCTCGATTCGAAATATACACCTTTACATCCGGCAAGCTTTGCTTGATTGTATCCAGGGCGCCGACATGATCGTCGTGGGCATGGGTGAGGACGATCCGCTGAATCGGCTTGTTCAGAGATTGAGCGGTTTTGATAATAGCCTTGGCATGATGGGACAGTGCGGCATCTACTAATGTTAAACTGTCGTGCTCTTCTACTAAATAACAATTTATAGGCATAATGGACGGCATAAAAGTAAGCTGCAAGATATGGGATACTTTAGTCTTTCGCATGGTACAACACTCCTTTTCACGATAAAACTAATATCGTTAGCTTTATAATAACTAACGATATTAGTTTTGGCAACATATTTTTTACGTGAAAATAAAAGGATATTTTTAACATTTATAGAAGATAGTATATAAAATTGTCGGTTAAGGAGCATTCCTGTTAAGAAGTAATTTTGAGGTTTGAACAAAAAAAGCCCCCTT
>CAYUSG010000156.1:0-7975 GCA_964447355.1 uncultured Paenibacillaceae bacterium | reverse complement strand
GAAGAGAGGTTCCATTATGAGCATACCATTTACCAAACTGGGCATTCGTCCAGAACTCGTTCAAGTTTTGAAGAAAGCCGGCATCGCTGTAGCTACACCTGTTCAGGCTGAAGCGATCCCCGTCATCTTATCAGGCAAAGATACGATGGCCCAAGCCCAGACGGGGACAGGTAAGACCTTAGCTTTTATTCTGCCGATTGTGCAGAAAATCAATATTCAAAGTCAATCTACCCAAGCTTTAATCATTACGCCAACGCGTGAGCTTGCATTACAAATTACAGAAGAATTAAATAAACTAGCGCCTATCGTCGGAGCTAAGGTGCTCGCTGCCTATGGAGGACAAGACGTTGAAGCTCAAATTCGCAAGTTAAAAGTCCCGCCTCATATCGTAGTCGCAACACCCGGACGGCTGCTGGATCATTTGCGAAGAGAAACACTTAAACTTACCAGTATTCAATTCCTTGTGCTGGATGAGGCAGATCAAATGCTGGAAATGGGATTTTCCGCTGAAGTTGACGATATCTTGGAACAAACGCCGCAGCACAAGCAGACTTTATTATTCTCAGCCACCCTCTCTGATTCGGTCAGAAGCCTGGCTAAACAAATTCTTCGCCAGCCTGAGGATATTCAAATCAAAGCAAAACTGCCGACCGTGGAGGCCACCAAACAAATTGCCGTTGAAACTACGGATCGAGCTAAGCAGCAAACGTTAGTGAAGATCATTGAACAGTATCGTCCATTCCTCGCCGTTGTGTTCTGCAGAACGAAGATTAGGGCGAAGAAGCTGACTGAAGCTTTGCTCGCTCAAGGGCTTAATGTGGATGAATTACATGGCGATTTGTCCCAAGCCAAGCGGGAACAAGTCATGAAACGGTTTCGAGAAGCAAAAATCCAAATACTTGTGGCTACCGATGTAGCCGCCAGAGGACTTGATGTCGAGGGCGTGACCCATGTATTCAACTATGATTTCCCCAGCGATAAAGACACCTATATTCATCGCATAGGACGTACAGGACGTGCAGGGCAGACCGGGGTAGCTGTATCTTTAGTAACGCCGCGAGATCATCAGGCCTTACAACATCTTGAGCGCGGGATCAAAATGAATCTATCACGTAAAGCAAAAGAGGAGTTTCTCGGAGATCAAGGGCAAGCGAATGGCTATGATGGTCCGCTGCTTGAATCAACAAGCTCAAGACGCTCTAGAACTGGAGGCAAAGGAGAGGATCGCAAAGACCCGTATGGTGCGTCTTCAGGCCGACGCGGATCTGGAAGATCACAACGAACCCAACGCGGTAGAAAAGGGACTGCAAGCCAACCCTCTAAACAAGACGGTCGTGCAAGCTCTGGACGTTCAAGGGATCAACGTCTTAACAGCTCCCGAGGCCAAAGTGCTCGTGTCTCAGGCAAGCAAACCTCTGGCAGACAAAGTCGTCGCGGAAGATAATACTTACACAACCTGATTGAGCCTATTAAAAGCTATTACCTTTGGGAATCGAATAGAAGCCGCTAAATCCGGAATAGGATGTAGCGGCTTCTTGGCATTCACTTTTCACTTAACATTGATTGGGTCCACCCTCATCATTGCGATTAATATGCCCTGTTAACGCCTCGATTGCATCATTTGTTTCATTGTGTCCAGCTGTTGCTTGCTGATCTGCTGCTGCAGCTGGCGTCTTCTTCAGTTCCTCTGCTTTTGCCGCATTGTTAGTTTCCATTTCAAGCACTCCTTTCCGATCTATTTATTGTTTTGTTATAATGCATTTGCGCTTGTTTAAATACCGCATGATCCAGGTAACCGTCATGCAGCTTCATCTGTTCCCGTGCTTTTTTAGGTTACACCTTTACAGCGTTTTTATGCTTCAATTTCATTAGAGCCTTATGCATCCAAATCGCAGCTTGCGAACCCTCACCCATCGCAATGGTCAACTGCTCGGAATGAACCCCGATATCACCTGCAGCCCATACATGCTTAATATTGGTCATCTTACTGCGCGGGTCTGTGATGATATGATGATTCTCCATAAGCTCCACATTCAGCTGTGCAGCCAGCTCTGACTTCACTGCATTCCCCCCGAACGCAATAAACCCCCTTTCTCCATATTCAACGGAACCGTCAGACAGCTTCACTCCTGTAAATTCGCCGTCTCCAGTAAACAAAACTTCCTCGATATTCGCATCCCTCAATCGGATATCCTTCTCCTTTAACTTGACCAGCTCCGTTTCACCCAGTGCTTTGCCGTCATGGTTAATAAACAGCAACTGGTCGGTCCAATAATGCAACAGCCGTGCCATGTTAGCTCCCGTGTTGCCTGAACCTAATACGAGTGTTTTCTTACCTTTTATCTCATAACCATCACAATCAGGACATACATAGACTGTTTTGCCCAAGCAGCTTTTTAATCCCTTTACAGGTGGAAATCGATCCATAATGCCTGTCGCAAGCAGCACCGTTATGCCCTCATATACATGGCCCGAGGTACCCCTAAATTCAAATAATTCTCCCTTCTGCTCCGCTTGAATGATTTCATCTCTTATAATCTCCACGCCCAATCTGCTCGCTTGCTGCCTTCCCAATGTCCTGAGCTGTTCACCTGACACCCCATCAGGCCAGCCTAGAACATTATGATAGCTCCTGCATAACGTTGAACGCCCGTTCCCTTTATCTAAAACCAACACTTTATGTTCATACCGCCCAAGCTGTATTGCCGCCTGCAGACCTGCGATCCCGCCGCCAATAATAATGCCGTCATACATATTCAAACCTCCTCCATCATTCTTGGGTTTGTCTCTAGCGTTCCCTTAACGATGAGGTCCCATCATGAAACGAGATACGCTTTGTTAATGGTGTTGGATGGAGAGGAATAAATTGATCACTTTCACCCCTTATGTAAACAAGGTAAAATGTACTATGAGGCATATTTTTATGGTCTTCCTCCATCATCTTAGATGCTTGCATTCGTGTTTCAGAATAAGCATTGCACAAGGGATCGTTTGGTGTTAAACTGGAAATCCATTTCCAAAAATAAACTCAGTGAATGGTGCAAACCGCGAGATTACCGCACAGTGATCGAAACCTTTTTATTCCTTAAGTCGTCGTAAACTATACAGCGAGGTGATGAGATGAATCCAGAACTTCAACCCGAAGCTCCTTTGCAGCGAAGAAATAAGAAAGAGCGCGGCACCATGAAAGCACTCATCTTTTTGTTCATATGGCTATTGCTTATAAGTGGGGGCATATACGGTGGCAAGGTGTACATGGAAAATGTAAAACAGGAAATCACTACCGATGTTCAGCGGCAAACGCAAGCAGAGTTAACTAAAGTTCAAGCCCATTACGCTGAACAAATTCAGCAGCTGGAAACTGAGCTTAAAGCTGAATTGGACAAGCTGCAATCGCAGGTTCAGACATTTAATGAACTGCTAACCTTCGCCAATGACAGCGCTAAAGATGAGACAGACAACAGCAATCAGCTCTATACACAGCTTGAAGCGGTTAAGAAACAGCTGAACCAGTTAGAAGAGAATTTGGAAGTGTTGAAATGATGACCCAAATGTTGAATCGAACCCTGCTGCTAGCTACCGCTCCATTCCTAGGCGTGTTTATATGGCTTGGTTTTTTCGCTGCCTATCAGCTTACTATCGATTCAGTTGAGCCTGTACCCCAGGCAAAGATTAATATTGAAGAGAATACGGACCAGATCGCAATGCATTTAACTAGAGCCAAGTCACTTTCCGAATCCATTGCAATGACTTTAGAGCAGAAGCTTGAGCTCTACTCAGATACGGCTGAGCTTGCCGCATCTATGCATCAGATCGCTGCAATTCAGGCCCAGAAACCCATAACCATCTATGATCAAAGGGTGACGAATCTATTAGGAAAACCACGGTATCATATCTCAACCCCTAACATTGATTTGAAGCTCTTTAACATCAGCGAAGGACGATACTCTGGATATGCTATGAAGGTCCATCCGAAGACCGATCAAGCAATGAAGATGGTGCTGGGTTACGATCAAGTCGGCAAAGCAGAGACAACTTCTTCGGCGGTCAAACGTTATGAAGCGATTGCTGGGGTCAATGCGGGCGGTTTTGCAGATGATACACGATCAGGCAAACGTTACCCACTCAGTACGACGATGTTAAACGGACAATTCATTATGCCCTTTGAAGCCAGCTATAAAGACTTGTTCTTCGTTGGATTGGACAAGCAGTTAAAGCTCATTGGCGGTAAATTTAAAGCAAAGGACAAGCTTGAGGCGCTTGACCCGCTCTTTGGTGCAAGCTTCGTACCGATTCTGCTGCAGGATGGAGAGAAGCAGACGATCCCGAGGAAATGGCAAACATCGCCGGCAAGAGCCCCAAGAACCGTCATTGGTAATTATAAGCATGAACATCTTCTCTTCCTAGTCATCGATGGCCGTGATGAGAATGGAAGCTCTGGCGCCACACTGCATGAGCTTCAAGACCTTCTCAGCAGACTAGGCGTCATGGATGCTTATAACCTTGATGGCGGCGGTTCTTCAACCCTTGTGGTGAATAATCGGCTGATTAATTCCCCTTCTGACGGCATACAGCGCAAGCTGCCCACTCATTTCTTATTTTTTAAGTAATCATTTTCATTTACATCTTGATTGGGTATAATAGATTTAGTTATTCTCGATACTTTTAGGGGGTTTAATACGCAATGCTGACTTCGACAACGTTTTGGATCGTGATGTTAGTCTTAGTGATGTTCATTGGCGCTATCTTAACAGCCGCTTATAATGAAGATCAAACGAAAGGGCTGTAATGACCAGCCGCTTACAGAATGTATAAAAGACCTAGAGATGGATTTCAGCAATCCAACCTCTAGGTCTTTTTTTAGGTTCTGTAGAAAGTCCATCAAGGCACCTTCATGGAAATTTTGAATTTAAGCATTATTCTTAAGAAATTCCATTTCATCCAAACAAGCAAGACATATATGACGCTCGTTAAACGTGCTTACCTTCTCAGCGGAAGAGCAGAACACGCAGCGAGGACGATAACGCTCAAGAATAATATGATCGCCCTGTACCAGAATTTCTACAGGATCACCTTCATTCATTTGATATCGTTTGCGAAGTGACTTCGGCAATACGATTCTCCCCAATTGATCAACTTTGCGAACTACGCCAATAGGCTTCATTTGTCTCTCTCCTTCTAATCAAACATCATTCATTAATTTAATTAAGTTACATTATTATTCTAATTTACCTCGGGTCAAAAAACAAGAAAAAAAAGATAATTTCTCAACAATTGTTAAACTTTCTTGTCTTATTCATACTTCTAGGATTTGCAAAATGCTTACATTATGAGGGGATGTCTAATAAAAGTCTAATAAAAGCAGATATAGACAGCCCCTCATTTATATAATTAAGACTGCTGCTGAAAGTACGGTTTATTCGGCAAATAATGTTGTGACTTAATAAAGCGAATCGTACGCGTTTTGGCACGCATTACGATGGAGTCTGTTTCAGCTCGTTGATTACCTAAATATTTCACACCATTTAGGAACTCTCCCGGGGTTACGCCGGTTGCCGCAAAGATAACATCGCCATGACCGACCAGGTCTTCCATCGTTAACACTTTGTACGGATCGCTGATGCCCATGTCGATGCAGCGCTGAAACTCATTGCCATCTGCAGGCATCAACCGCCCCTGAAATTCTCCGCCTAGACACTTCAATGCAGCCGCAGCGAGTACACCCTCCGGCGCGCCGCCTGAACCAACATACAGGTCAATACCACTCTCAGGGAAAGACGGTGCAATCGCACCTGCTACATCACCATCTGTGAGAAATTTAATTCGCACTCCTACCTTACGAAGCTCTTGAATGGTCGTTTGGTGACGATCCCGATCTAAGATCATTACCGTCAAATCCGAAATCGACTTTCTCAGATGACTTGCCGCTTTCTCCAAAGTGGTTGGAATAGAGTCCAGAATACTAAGCTTACCCACTAATTCAGGACCGCATGCCAGCTTCTCCATATACATGTCCGGTGCATGCAGAAGATCTCCTTTATTCGCGACAGCAATAACAGATAGCGCGTTGTTTAAGCCTCTTGCAACAATCTCTGTCCCTTCAAGCGGATCTACTGCCACATCCACCTCGGGTCCATTTAGATTCCCTACAGCCTCGCCGATATAAAGCATCGGTGCTTCATCCATTTCACCTTCACCGATCACGACGGTTCCTTTAACAGACACCGTATCGAACATCGCTCTCATCGCTTTTGTCGCGGCATCATCGGCACTGTATTTGTCCCCTCTTCCCATCCAAGGCGCTGAGGCTAAAGCAGCTAATTCTGTTACTCTCACAATTTCTAAGGCCAGTTCGCGTTCCATATTATGTTTCCATCTCCCTTAATGATTTAGATATTGAATAATCACATTCGCTGTCTCTTCAATCGCTTTGCTCGATACGTCCACAACCTTACATCCAAGCTGCTCCATGATGCCTAGCGCATACTTCAGCTCTTCTGTAATCCTCGGCAGTGATGCATAATTTGCTTCTTCCGATAAACCTAGTGATTTCAAGCGTTCCGTTCGAATTTGGAGCATTTGCTGCGGGTCGATCATTAATCCAAATATGCGACTACTAGGTATTTTCTTTAATTCCGATGAAATTCTTACTTCCGGTATCAAGGGAATATTTGCCACCTTATAGCCTTTATGTGCTAGAAATACACTTAATGGTGTTTTGGACGTTCGTGAAATGCCAATTAACACAATGTCGGCCTCCAGCACCCCTTTCGTATCCTTACCATCGTCATATTTGACTGTAAATTCTATCGCTTCAACTCTACGAAAATAATCTTCGTCCATTTGGTGCAGCAAACCCGGTTTAGCTAGCGGATTGCCATCGAACGTATCGATGAAGGCTTGCATCATTGGCCCCATAATATCTACAGTCCGAATACCTTGATGAATAGCCTCTCTTTTCAAAGCCTCTCTGAGCTCTGGTTGTACTAGTGTGTAGGCTATGAAAGCTTGCTTGGACTTAGCTGCATCAATCACTTTTGAAATATCCGCATCTGTCTGTATATTGGCAAACCGATGAACGGTCACCTCATCTTCATTAAATTGCCGTATCGTTGCCCGAGCCACTGCATCAGCTGTTTCTCCAATGGAATCCGAACACACAATAATCGTTTTCTCTTTTACAACCTGATTCAATGTCCTTCCCCCAATGTTTCCAAGTTAGCTGCCTGCAAGCTCCAACAGCACTTTCGTCATGGTTGTTTTCGTTATTCTCCCAACGACGACAGGCTTTCCTTCCTCATTCCTATCAACGACAGGGAGACCGTCTACATCATGTTTGATCATTTTCTGAGCAGCTATTAAGACATTATCCTCTGGACCTACCGTTACAATGTTAGGATGACGTGTCATGACTAGACTGACAGGCATAGCAGCCGAATTTGCATTCCCTACCGACACTTTGAGCAAGTCCTTTCTAGATACTATTCCGGTGAGTTCCTCTTCATTATTCGTTACGATTAAACTTCCAATATTCTCAATAAATAAGCTCACTACAGCATCCTGAACGCTTACATTCTCCCGAATAATAAAAGGAATGCCTTGAACTTCCTTGACTTGCATGGTCTGAAGACGCTTGATGCGCTCCACCGCGGGGCTCATATTAGCACCTAAGAAGTAACCAACCTTTGGCTTGGCATCAATTAAACCGAGCATCACTAGAACGGACAGATCCGATCGAATCGTCGTGCGATTGACCCCTAGTAATTCAGCGATTTGTTCACCTGTAATCGGCTCGCGCTTCGTGACTAACTCAATGATTTCGACTTGTCTAGGTGTAAGTTCTATGGCTGCTCCCCCCTATACTATCAATCTGTGAACCCATGGGCTCATGCAACATGATCGAAATCCTCTGTATGTATGAATCCATTTGTGATGGTAATATTCCCATTTCCTCATCATTCACCCATATATACTG
>CAYUSG010000155.1:0-8004 GCA_964447355.1 uncultured Paenibacillaceae bacterium | reverse complement strand
GGTTAGATGTATTCGCTGGTGAACTTCCGGTTCTGAAACTGCCAACACAATACGAAAGGCCGCCTGTTAGACGTTTTGAGGGTCGCTCGTTTAATTTCGTAATTGATGCTGAATTAAGTACAAAGCTAAACGAGTACGCCGCGACTTCTGGAGTTACCCTTTATATGGTCTTGTTAGCATCGTATACCATTTTACTCTCCAAATATAGCGGCCAAAATGATATCATTATAGGGACACCGATTGCGGGCCGACATCATACGGACTTGGAGCCTTTAATCGGGATGTTTGTCAATACGCTTGCGCTTCGGAATTACCCAAGCGAAGGCAAGACGTTTGAACGTTACTTGGCAGAAGTAAAGGATCACACACTTCAAGCATTTGAGCATCAAGATTATCCTTTTGATCAGTTGATTGAAAAACTAGAGTTAGAGCGAGACTATAGCCGCAACCCTGTATTTGACGTAATGTTCGTGCTGCAAAACCAAGAGAGGGAAAGTATTCAATTGGACCAGCATAACATTAGGCCCTATGTTCATGAGCAGACGATGACAAAGTGTGATTTAACGTTAGTCCTCAGTCAGAATGAACATCACCAGCTATTCGGTACAATTGAGTATTCAAACTATCTTTTTGCAGAGCAAATCATCCAACATTTGGTTGACGATTTTGTGCAAATTTTAGAGCAAATTCAAGCCAATCCTCAGCTGACACTCAAGGACATTGAATTGACAAAAAGTTCGTCAACGGATGAATTTGACTTAGAAATTGATGATATTTTTTAGATTTCGCGCATAATATGATTTGATCAAGTGGATTTAAGCTTTGAAACATTCAAGGTGTGCTGTTAATTGGCCGGCACGCCTTGAATGTAATTTTGATAACGCGACAAAAAGGAGTGCCAGTCAAGCATCTCCGATTATGTAACCTAAAGCCATCCTTTGAATAATCGCTGGTTATTCATCGAAAGGAACGTATCGATAACATGGGTAATATTCCCATAAGCGTCATACACGCAACATTACTTTTTACGTGTAGGATTTATATTTCAACCTTGCAGGAAACAGATACCAGTATGTCGAATCCATTCTTACTAATTTTTTGCATCAACTGATTTCGGATGGAATATCAAATGTAATCTCTGTATAAGACTCTGAGATTACTTTGCGGATTTTGAACCTTTGATCGGAATGTTTGTCAACACACTTTGTGCTTCGCAATTTCCCTAATACTGGAAAGACTTTTATTGAAAATGTTATGGAAGTCAAACAGCGTACCCTTCAAGCTTTCGATAATCAAGATTACCCATTTGAAAAATTTGCAGATAAACTGGAATTTAAGCGGGCCCACCGGCCCACGCTTGTCCCCCATTATTTGAGAATGTGTCATGCTATATTAGCTCTAACAATAACGCTAAGTGATGGTCAAGAAAGAAGTTCGTAATTCGTTTTATCAGAAATGGTGCTTGGAACGTACTATTCTGGATTTTCAGTGTGATTTAATAGTTTACTAGGGGATTTTATCTATAAATCCTCTTATTCCGATGAATGTAATTTGGAGATGAATAATATTTTTAGGCTTTAAAGTGGTAGTTTTCGGGTGTGGGGTTCTAATCAGAATCCCACACTTGAAGCTGCTAAATATATTAGTCCTTTTTATTCATGAGCTTAAGGAGTGGGATAATGAAAACGCTTTATGAAGATCAAGAGAGATACTGGGGGCAGTTGCTTCATCCGGATATGAATGTGTCGACTTTGCCGTACTGCGGTACTCAAATTAAAGATGCATCAGACATTTATGATAAAGCGAGTTTTGCAGTGTATTGTACTGCACTCTCACAGCAAGTAACTCAAAAGATTAGATCACTCGTCAAAGAGAATGATATAGCGTTACTTACTGTATTGCTTACAGGCGTGACCTGTTTAATGTATAGATACACAAATGAAGAACAGGTTGTAGTAGGTATTCCAGTTCTGGCAGAAAACAAAAATAAAAGACGATCTAACACTGATATGTTAATTATGCCTTCTTCGATTCAGGAAGACAGTACATTTAAAACGTTGTTTGCCCAATGCAAGAAATTTGTTACTGAATCAGTGAAGTATCAACATTTGCCTTTCAGCAAAATCGCTGAGCAAATGAACATGCAGTATTACAAAACTAATGTTCCTATTGTTAATACAGTAGTAACTTATCAAAAACTTCACCAATACAAAAGTAATGAGAAGATCGTTTCTGACGTGGTTTTTCAATTTAACTTTGAAAATAATCAGATTCATTTAGAGTTAATATATAATACAAATTTATACAACCAAATTTTTGTTGAACAATTTACAGAGCATCTCAATTCTCTTTTTTCAGCGTTGCTTCTACAGCCCGATTTGTCTGTCGCAAATGTCGAGATGATGTCAGAATTGGAAAAAGAGAGACTTTTATTCTCTTCTAGCTTCGCTGCTGAATATCCTCGGGAACAAACTATTCACGGGCTATTTGAATTACAAGTAGAGCGCACGCCGGATCATATTGCGGTTGTGTTTGAAGATGAACAGATGACTTACCTTGAGCTCAATGAGAGGGCTAACCAATTAGCCCGCACCTTGCGATCGCATAGTGTGAATGTCGATCAACTGGTGGGGATATTATGTGATCGATCACTGGATATGATCGTGAGTATTTTGGCTGTATTAAAAGCCGGAGGCGCTTATGTTCCTATTGATCCTGAATATCCTCAAGATCGGATCGACTTCATGATTGAGGATGCGGGTATTCAAGTGTTGTTGTCGCAATCACAGGTACAACATCGTGCGTCTGTTTTCACAGGGACGCTTGTTTTAGTTAATGATCCTGCATCGTACCATGAAGATCGTTCGAATGTGGAATCAATCAACCATTCTAGCGATCTAGCTTATGTGATTTACACTTCAGGAACCACTGGAAAACCGAAAGGCACATTAATCGAGCACAAAAATGTGGTGCGGCTGTTGTTCAACAGTCACAACCTATTTGATTTTAATGACTCTGATGTATGGACGATGTTTCATTCTTACTGCTTCGATTTTTCCGTCTGGGAAATGTATGGGGCGCTGCTCTATGGCGGAAAAATGGTGATTGTGCCACAAATGACCGCGCGAAGCCCACAACTGTTCTTGCAGCTGTTAAAACAGGAAAAGGTCACGATACTGAACCAAACACCAACTTTCTTTTATCAGTTGTTGCAAGAAGAGTTGTCGAGTGATTCCAAGGAATTGTTCATTCGCAAAGTCATCTTTGGGGGAGAAGCGTTAAATCCGGGACTTCTGAGGAATTGGAAGGATATGTATCCACAAACGCAGCTTATTAACATGTACGGTATTACGGAAACCACGGTACACGTCACCTATAAAGAAGTTTCCGAGGCAGAGATTGACGATGGACGAAGTAACATAGGGCAAGCCATACCGACACTTCAGATTTATATATTAGATAAACAACAGCAAATACTGCCGATTGGAGTCTCAGGTGAATTGTATGTGTCCGGAGAAGGACTGGCGCGGGGTTATCTGAATCGACTGGAATTGACAAGCGAACGATTCGTGGCGAATCCATTCATGCCTGGTGAGCGGATGTACCGTACAGGCGACTTAGCCAGATGGTTGCCTGACGGCAATATAGAGTACTTGGGCCGTATCGATCATCAAGTGAAAATACGCGGGTATCGGATTGAGTTGGGTGAGATTGAATCGCAGATCATTAAGCATTCGGATGTGTCTGAAGCGGCAGTGCTTGTGCGGGAAGATACAACAGGACAAGCTTCGTTATGCGCGTATGTAGTCATGGACACGGAAAGTCGTATTTCGGGACTAAGGAAAGAGTTACAGAGTACACTGCCGCATTATATGGTACCATCTTATTTCATTATTATGGAAGCGCTACCTTTGACTTCTAACGGTAAATTAGACCGACTCAAATTGTTGGAAATGCCGCTGGACATGGTCATGGAAACGGTATACGAGGCACCCTCCACTCCAGAGGAAGAAGCATTGGTACAGGTATGGGAGCAAGTTTTGGAGCAAGAACGCGTCGGAATCAGAGACAACTTCTTTGATCTAGGCGGGGATTCGATTAAGGCGATTCGTTTGATTGGCCTCACTAATAAAGCGTTGAACTGGGATATTCAAATCCAGCATCTCTATGAGCATTCATCGATTAAGGAACTCGTTGCGGCGATAAAGGATCAGACGGTCTTCACTGCAACAGCTGAACTCAATACGATGATTCGGGAAGAACTGGATGCGTGGAAAGCGCGAGTCATGGCGAAATATATGACTGAGCCTGATTCTAATATTGAAGATGTTTATCCCATGAGTGATATAGAACACGGGATGGTTGCGCTTTCGTTAGCGAATAAAAATGAAGCAATGTATCATGAGCAAAGCGTGCATCAAATTCGTTTGAAAGCGTTTAAGTTGATCAGGTTACAACAAGCACTGGAATATATGACGGAAAAGCATGATATTCTGCGCACATTTTATTATTTGGCAGATGAACCTTATAAGGTTGTGTATAAAAAAGTAGAAATAGCGTTAGAGGAAATTGATCTGCGTGACAAATCTAAGGAAATTCAGGAGCAAATGATTCAAAATGATTTGTCCCTAGACCTAAAGCATCCGTTTCAATTGGATAAACAACCTGGCTGGCGTATGAGAGTGTACCGTTTGGATGATGATCATATTGTATTTTGTTGGATTTGCCATCATGCTTTGATGGATGGATGGAGTGTATCTTCATTCTTGTCAGAGTTACTTCAGGTTTATAACGATTGCAAGGATGGTAACATCCAACTCCCCGCCGATCAGTTGAAAAGCAGTTACAAGGATTACATTGTAGATCAATGGAGCGTAAAGCGTAACCCAGAGATCACTGAATTTTGGAAGCAAGAATTGGCGGAATTTAAGCGTTTTCCATTGGAAACTTATCTAGAGGAACCGAGACAATTTAGCATAGTAGATCGGATTTTAGATCATGATTTGTTAACTAAACTCAGTAAAGTATCACGAGAGAAACATATTCCATTAAAATCGATATGTTTTACCGCATCTGTGCTCATGCTGCACATGCTCTCAATTGAAGATGAATTTATCGTAGGATTAGTAGAAAACGGAAGACCTGCTTATGAAGATGGGGACAAGATATTGGGCTGCTTCTTAAATACCGTTCCTTATAAAGCACAGGTGAAAGCTGATGTTTCTCTCTTAAGCCTGATTAATGAAACGCATCAAAAACTATTGCAGATGAAGTCTTATGGGCGATTGCCATTGCCGAACATTGTTGAAGCGGCGGGAGAGAAACAGTATGGCGGCAACCCATTCTTTGATGTGTTTATTAACTTTGTAGATTTTCATGTACTAGAGAAAATCAATCTTGACGATGTTTTTGAGAAGAACGATATCGATGATCATGACTTGAATTTAAGTTCCTATATTAAAACCAATACATTGCTGGATGTGACTTTATCAGCTACTTTATCGCAGTTAAGCATCCAAGTTTCATCCTATTTGCCTGACGGTTTAGTACATCGCATGATGGACTATTTTGAAGGCGTGTTGAAAGCCTTTGTTCACAATATTGAGCAGAAATATGATAAAACAGTTTTCATGTCACAGGTTGAAAAGCAGCAGCTGCTTGAATTTAATTCAACAGAATTTGAGACACATGATAACCAAACCATTCATCGATTTTTCGAAAAACAAGCAGCACTTACACCAGACAAAGTTGCCATTGTGTTCAAGGACCAGCAGTTGACTTATCGCGAACTAAATGGACGAGCGAATCAATTGGCAGCACTATTGATCAACAAAGGTGTGGGTCCTGATATCAGGGTAGGCCTGATGGCTGAGCGCTCTTTGGAAATGGTAATTAGTATTATGGGGATCTTGAAAGCTGGCGGAGCTTATGTTCCCATCGATCCTACACACCCGGATGAACGGATCCAATTTATTTTGAGAGATAGTGGTGTAAATCTGTTGTTGACGCAGCAGCATCTTTGGGATCGTGTGGATTTTGAAGGCGAAAAAATGAATATAAATGGGTTAGAGCAAACTCAGTGTTCTATGGATCAGTTTCAAAATGATGCGGAAGCTGATGTTGAAAGATGCAATCCAGATCATCTCGCCTATGTCATTTATACTTCAGGTTCCACTGGTCAGCCCAAAGGGGTTTTGGTAGAGCATCGCAGTGTAGTTAATACATTATGCGCACTGGAAGAGATGTATCCGATGGGAGCTGAAGATGCGTATTTGCTCAAAACTGCCTATACGTTTGATGTCTCGGTCACGGAGTTGTTTGGCTGGTTTATGGGAGAAGGAAGATTGGTAGTCCTGCCCCCAGAGCAAGAGAAAGATCCGAAAGCGTTACTGCATGTCATAGAAACTGAGGGCATCACACATATCAATTTTGCGCCGTCGATGCTGAATGCATTCATTCAGGCTCAGGATGAGAATGATATGAAGTCGACCAAACTTAAGTACGTATTTTCAGCTGGAGAAGCTTTGTCAGCATCGCTGGCGGAAGCATTTTATGAGAAAATGAGTGCTCGTTTGGAAAATATCTACGGACCGACAGAAGCCACGATTTATGCCACACGTTATAGTGTAGAAGCACACAACGGAAAGATCGACCAAGTTTTGATTGGAAGACCGCTATGCAATGTGGAAGCATACATTCTGGACGTACTGGGACAACCACAACCTATCGGTGTACCTGGGGAGTTATGTATTGCTGGAGCAGGCTTGGCGCGAGGTTACTTGAATCGCCCTGAACTAACGGCAGAGGTATTTGTAGCACACCCTCATATCCAAGGTGAACGGATGTATCGCACCGGTGATTTGGTCAGATGGTTGCCCGATGGCAACATTGAATACTTGAGCCGATTGGATGATCAGGTCAAAATTCGGGGCTATCGGATAGAGCTGGGTGAAATAGAAGCTCGTCTTCTCGAGATCGAAGCGATTCAGGAAGCGGTTGTCGTCGTGCGTGAGGACAGTAGTGCGGAGAAAGTACTTTGTGCTTATTATGTTGCAGAGAACGAGCTGTCAGTTATCGATTTAAGAACTGTCTTGTCTCAATGTTTGCCGTCATACATGATTCCAACTTATTTTATGCAATTAGAATCGATGCCGCTGAATACTAGTGGTAAGATCAACCGCAAGGCATTGCCGGCACCAGCAGGCAGTTTGCAATCTGGAGTAGAATATATAGCGCCTCGTACAAGGATGGAAGCTGATCTTGCGGGCATTTGGCAGGATGTGCTTGACTTAGAGAAAGTTGGCGTGTTAGATAACTTCTTTGATTTAGGCGGCCATTCACTGCGTGCAACAACATTAGTGAGCCGCATTCATAGAGAGTTGAACATCGAACTGCCATTGCAGGATGTGTTTAAGTATCCAACGATTGATCAAATGGCAAGCAGAATGGAAGGCATGGCGAAGCAAAACTTTGTCTCCATTCCAACAGCAGAACCACAGCTTTTCTATCCGTTGTCATCCGCACAAAAACGTTTGTACATCTTAAATCAAATCGATGGTGCTGGATTAAGTTACAACATACCGAGCGTGATGATACTGGAAGGTCAGCTTGATCGGGATCGCTTTGAAGCAGCTTTCCGGGCCTTGATTGCCCGCCATGAAACGCTTCGTACCAGCTTTAGTATGCAAGACGGTGAGCCCGTGCAGCAGATTCATGAGCAGGTTGACTTTGCAGTTGAATATTTGGAAGCAAGCGAGATGGAAGCCGAAACGCTCGTTCGAGAGTTTGTTCGTGAGTTTAAGCTGGATAGGGCACCGCTTATTCGAGTGGGCTTGCTGGGGATTAAACCATTGATGGCTCAACCATATGCTGATAACGAGATTGCGGCTGAACCGCAGGAACAGTCTGTCTCTCAAGCAAATCGTCACCTGCTCTTGTTTGATATGCATCACATCATTTCAGACGGAACGTCCATGACGATTCTCGTAGAGGAATTTATGAGAT